>JAZRTU010000174.1:0-7325 GCA_045652185.1 Eubacteriales bacterium
CAGCTCAAAACCTCCTCGCTGCTGCTGAAGGCGAAAACTACGAATGGACAGACATGTATGACACATTCGCTAAAGAAGCTGAAGAAGAAGGTTTCAAAGCGCTTGCTGCACAATTCAAAATGGTTGCTGCCATCGAGAAATCTCACGAAGAAAGATATCGCGCGCTTCTTAACAACGTTGAAATGAAAACAGTCTTTGAGAAGGGCGAAATGACTATGTGGGAATGCCGTAACTGCGGTCACCTCGTAATGGGCAAGAAAGCTCCCGGTATGTGCCCCGTTTGCGCTCATCCTCAATCCTACTTTGAAGTAAGAAAAGAAAACTATTAATACTTCCGACTATTTCCAAGAGGGAACTTTTTCTAAAGTTCCCTCTTGACAGCGTAAAAGGTTTCGTCGACTTTTAAAAAGGTTGACGAAACTTTTAATTTTATGGCGTTGTAGCCGTTGCGGTACTCGAATTCAAATAAAACGTCAAATATACTTGCAAACGCAAAGAAATATTGATATAATAATATCAGAGGTGACGATATATGAATATGACGAGATTTGGAACCTACATAAAAACGCTTCGTGAGGAGAAGGGATACTCACGCGCCGAGCTTGCGGCAAAACTCAACGTTACGGAAGCTGTTGTCGAAAAGTGGGAAAACGGGGAAGCGTTTCCGTTGCTTGATGAACTCAGAACACTCGCGACTGTGCTTGATACGACTATTGATAACATCTTTGACGCTTGTGAAGACGGAATAAAACGAGTATGCATCGCGAATATCGGATATAAGATTTTGAAAATAGCGATTGACGAAGCGCAATATACAATAGGCGCGGACGAGAGTAAATGGGTAGAGCTTGGGGAAAAGACCGCGTTTGAGGCACATGTCTGCGGCGAGCCTCAAGATGATTACAAGATCACCGAAGACGGCACGGAATCGAAAGGCGAAAAGCTCGTCGGAAAACTGCTTGAAAAGGGTGCAAAGGCGATCGATAAGCTTTCGCTCATCGTTGATTGTACATACAAGATAGAAAACATCACCCCAAACTCGCTATTGAGTATTCAATGTGAACGAGGGATGGAGGAAAACGACAGCTTGACAAACATAGAAAGCTGGATAAACCTCGAAATAATGGACATTACGACGATATATCCGAAAATTAAATGCCGAAACGATATTAAAGTCAAGCTTTTGGCAGTAAGACCGCAAAACAGATCGAAAGCCATCAGACGCAATTTGTGGGTAACGGTTCTGTTTGGCGAAATGATATATATGTTGCCGTTTTTACCGTTTATTTCCATATACTACAGATATAAGTGTAAGCCGCAATCAATAAAAAGAGATATAGAAGCGGACAACCCGAATTACATCACAACGAATCAAGGCAAAAAAGAGAAACGCACAAGCAGCAGCCGTGGATGTCTGATATCGCTGTTGATAATGATTGCGGTAATAGCCGCGATAATAATAACAACGACTGTTGTTATACCAATAATATTCATCGAATCGGAAAAACCGTATCTGATCTCCTCTGACTATGCGACAATACAATACGAAGGCAAAACATACATACGGATCGAAAAGCTACCCGAAACGGCAGTTCCGAAGAAAACACTGTGGGCGACAATTTGGGAGGACGTACGCACCGACGGGCTATCGCGATACGATCAGTTTTGTGAAGACAACAAAGTTCAGCTGTTTGAGGACTCAGACGGCAGGGAATATTTATGGTATGTTGAGAACTATACCGCGCTTGACTCGGATGCCGAATACGATGATTTTGAATCACCATACGTTTATATGTGGTCACCCGATTAGCGGAGCTGTTCGAGCAGCAAACGGCTGCAGAACCAAAGAATTTAAAGTTTCGTCGACCTTTTCGAAGGCCGACGAACTTTTTTATTTGTGAAGCTTTTTGAGCGGCAAAAAATTCTCGTTAAATATCAATGCGCAAAATATGACAAAAACCGAGCGCGGTGCATAGAATAGTAGAAAAGGAAAGCGAACCGACAAACGAGAGGGGGAAGCGGTTAATTTGATTCTCGTGTTTTCTTCAATAACCTATGCATTGAAGGCACAAAAAATTTTCACGGCGGCATCTGTACCAACGGAGCTTGTCCGCTCACCGCGCGTGCGCGAGGTGCGAGGCTGCGGTTATGGGCTGAAAATGAGCGACAAAGACGTCACGGCGGCGGAAAACGCCTGTGCTGCAACCGGTATAAAGGTGATCGGCAAACTAAACGACATCAACAAAAGGTGAGGTGAGCGAAAATGATCTATTTCGATAACGCGGCAACCTCATACCCAAAATCCAAGCGCGCGCTAGGCGCGATGCGCTCGTTTTACGAGCGATGCGGAAACGGTGGCAGAAGCGGTCACAAGCTCGCGCGCGCCGCCGCGGAGGCAGTCTATTCTTGCCGTGATAAAATAGCCGTTCATTACGGATGCGAGCCCGAGCGAGTCATTTTTTGTTCCAACGCAACGACAGGGCTCAACACCGCTATAAAATCGCTCGTGCGCGAGGGTAGTACGGTGCTAATAAGCGATCTCGAGCACAACGCGGTCTATCGCCCGCTGATGCTGATGCAGTCGTGCGGTCAAATAAAGCTGAAGATAATCAAAACGGACCGTTGGAGCGACTGCAATACGCTAAAGTCGTTTTGCGATCTGCTCGACGAGGATGTGTCGCTCGTCGTTGTCACTCACGCATCAAATCTCATCGGTCAAATTCTACCGATCGAGCATATTTGCGCCGCCGCGCATAGGGTGGGCGCGGCGGTGGTCGTCGATGCCGCGCAAAGCGGAGGATATCTGCATCTCGACGTTGACGGCTCAGGCTTTGATGCGGTCGTACTCGCAACTCACAAGGGGATCGGCGCTCCGTTCGGCGCGGCTGTGCTTATGTATGGGAAATCCTGCGAGCCAAAAGCAACGTTGATCGAGGGCGGAACAGGTAGCCTTTCGCTCGACTATGAGATGCCTTCAATACTGCCCGACAGATACGAGGCAGGTACACTTAACGCCCCCGCAATAGTGGGGCTATCATTTGCGATGGACGAGATCGATTATAACTTATACGATACTTTTTCGTGCGCGGAATACCTTCGCGACGAGCTCGGCACAATGCGAGATGTCGTTTTGTATGGCGAAAACGTATTGTCGTTGCCCGTAATCGCGTTTGGAAAATCGGGTGTTGACTCCGAAACACTCGCCGATATGCTCGCAAAACATAATATATGTGTCAGAGGCGGTTACCACTGCAGTCCGCTTGCGCACCGCACCGTCGGCTCACTTGAAAACGGTGCAGTGCGAATAAGTCTTGGGAAATACAACACAAAAAAGGAATGCGACGTGTTTTTGGAGGTGCTTGAATCGTTAAAGTGATTCGAGTATTGACCTCGTCGTATCACAAAGCTCTGCGGCAGTCTCGGAGGCAAGCGCCGATGCCAACACCTTAAACCCATGCGCCATCGGTGTAACGGTCACCTCACCACCGTCAAAGGTTATACAAACGCCCTCGCGCTTGCCGTGACAGTCGGCGCGTTTTAAAAGCTTGCCAACGATAGCCGCAACACTTCCGTGTATCGAATCAACGACCTCGGATGCCGCGCAAAACGGCACTTTCGTTTTCAATACCGACTCCAGATCTTTGCCGAACGAACGGACGAGAGCGCCGACGAGAAGCCGCAACACCTCGCCGTCACGCAAAAAGTATTGCTCCTTCGCCAACGAACGCGCATAAAGCTCGCGCTCGTTTGTAGGTGTCCTTGCGATAGTCAAAACGTCGCACCCTCGTTCGATCAGCATATCTGTTATTGGTGTCGGAACGTTTGGCGCGAGCGCGATCTTGCCAGGAACGGACGAGATATAATAGAGCGCAAGATACAAAAGCGGATAATGACCGTATCCCGAAAAGCTCAACTCGTCTCCGTCGTCAGATACCGATATCGCATCGATCGGTTCGCCAAGCGTGAGAGTCAATGCGTTTATATATGCTCTGCGATGACGTGCGCTCGCATAATGCACAACGCTTTTAAATGACGAGTAGGAAGGCTCACTCAAAAACAGCTCACCGATCCGACGCTCGGCTTTTCGCGTTGGCGGAAGTGTATCGTTATCGAACACGAAAAGGCGAAGTGTGTCCTTATCATAGGAAAGCGAAACGGCGCAATCACAACACATCTGTCGAATTCCGAAGCGCAGATCAGCCGAGTTCCCGATTCCCATATCAACGGCGGTTATCCCCGCGCCGCGTATACCGAGCAATACACATTCAGCAAAATATCGCGCCGCGCCCGACGAAATAACGCCGACTCGTTTGCCGAGCGCGCTGAGCGCAAACCCGAGCCGCGTCAAAAACTCTGCTGACGGACGAGCAAGTGTGATAACACCATCGTAGATCCCCGTGTCACCGCCGAGAATCGTTCCGCAACGCGCAAAAATACGTTCATCGGGCTTGGCGATCGTGCCGCTTTCAAGCACAACGCCATCGTCAAGTGTCGCATTTTGACCAACAATACACCCTTCCTTTATAACGCAATCGTTTCCAACTACCGCGCCGTCGCAGATTATCGACGAATACACTCGCGCACGTTCACCGATTCGGACGTTATCGTGAACAACGGCATCGAAAAGCACGCTATTTTTCCCAAGCTCAACGTTAAGCCCAAGTCTGCGCGCCTCAACGTAAAGCTTCAACATCCCGTTCCAACTGTCGCAATTACAGTTGAAATATGCCTGCAGATCGCCGATGTCACACCAATATCCCTCGCAAGTGACGGTAAATATCTTTTCACCGCGCGAAAGCAGAAGCGGAAATAAGTCCTCGGAAAAATCAAAAGGTGTGTCGCTCGGAATAAACTCAAGCACCGATTTTTCGAGGATATAAATACCGCTGTTGATCCTCGTGCCAATAAGCTGAGACGGCGACGGCTTTTCGACGAACGATAAAACGTAACCGTCTTTATCGGTATCGACCGTTCCGTATTCAAAAGGAGCAGGGCATTCAGTGAGCAGAATGGTAACTTTCGCGCCGCTTTGCTTGTGCTTTTTAACGGCATCTGTCAGATCAAAATCGCAAAGCGCATCACCGCTGATAACGATAAACGTATCGCAAAGCATCGATTCGGCGTTCTTCACACCGCCCGCCGTACCGAGCGGAGTTTCTTCGCGAAAAAAAGTGCATTTGACGTGCTCATGGCGTTTTGCCATAAGCTTTTCGGCGAGATAACCGACCGTAACGGCGCAATCGGTAACACCATGAGCATAAAGCAGATCAAGTATCCTGAAAAAAGCGCTGCGCCCCGCGATCGGAGCAAGCGGTTTCGGGATAGATGCGGTCATCGGCATCAAACGTCTGCCGCGACCGCCGGCAAGTATAACGGCATTATATTTCATCAAACAGTCCCCCAATATCGATCTTAATATTAATTTTACCGATAAGAAGAAAAAATATTCGCCGATAATAATATCAAAATGCAAAGAAAAATGAAAAAAGGTCTTGAAAAATCAAAATCAATATGATATAATATACGGGCAACAAAAAAGATACGCTTTGCCGGTGTGTCGGAATGGCAGACGAGACAGACTCAAAATCTGTTGTCAGCAATGGCGTGTGGGTTCAAGTCCCACCACCGGCACCAACAAAAACAGAACATTTGTCTACCGACAAATGTTCTGTTTTTGTTTATCCAAGCCGCAGGCTTGGCATATCATCACGCTTTAGCGTGTATCTCATCACCGAAGGTGCATATCATCAGCCGTAGGCTGTATTTTGCTTTCGCAATGATGATATACAAAGCGTTCCGCTTTGATGATATCCAATTCCTTCGGAATTGATGATATACACGCCTTACGGCGTGATTGGGACGCGATTACTTCATTGACATATCGCGAGTGTTATGATATAATTCTAGTGGAGGTGATTTATTATGTTATTGCTAAATTATGATTTTTATGACATTTATGCGGTGCTGCTATCATTTCGAAACGATCCATCAAATACATTTAACGAAAAGATTGCCAAAACTATAAAAGCATTGTTAGAATCGCCTCAAGTGGATAATGTAATCGAATCCAATATAATTCGCCGCTCGATTGCAGAAATAGAAAACCTTGATATTGAGCAACTCGCTTGGATTCAAGCAAACAATGTATACACATACGGGCAAAAAGTTATCAAAGAAAAAATTGCTTATCATATATTGTTCGAGGGATTCTCGGAACTTTTGCTTTGTTTGCAGGATGAAAACTATAAGCGATTTGAGGCTTTGGCGGATGCGCTACATAATGTTCCGATTATTCTCTCAGAAAAACCTAAAAACCTCTCAAAGCTAATTAAGACAGAAATATCCACTTATCGAAAAATGTGGAACAACGCCTTCTTAAAAGAAATCATAAGGTAACAGACACCTTTTGTTCGTTTTTACCTACACTTACGCACCTTTTAGTCGCTTTTAGGCAACAAAAAACGCACTTTTGTCTACCGACAAAGGTGCGTTTTTTGAATGATGTTTGCCTGTCACGCAAATGATGATGGCTTCGCCAATGATGACGGCTACGCCGTGATTATATAGAGATTTACGTTGAAGTCCTTGAATTTCGGGGGCTTTTCGTGTTTGCGGAAGTTATAGCAATGTAATGTTGCTTGACTTTTATGCCCTTTGCACTTATACTATTAGTAAACATATAGGAGGTGATTTTGATGATTGAGAAAAACATTAAAAAATTTAGGGAACAAAAAAATATTAGTCAAGTTGAGCTTGCTGAAAAATTAAATGTTACGAGGCAGGCTGTTTCAAATTGGGAAAGGGGTAAGACACAGCCAGACATAGATACGCTTCATAAAATTGCCGATATACTTGAAATTAGCATAGAGGAATTGATTTACGGCAACAAAAGGACGAATAATGTAGTACATAATCATATTCACAATACAAACGTTACTAAAAGCGTGGGGGAAAGCGTTGGATTTGGTGCGGTTTTGGCTATGATAATATCTTATGTAAAGTGGCAATCAATAGGTTGGGCAATTCTTCATGGTGTTTTTAATTGGGGATATGTTATATATTATATTATTAAATATGGATGGTCATAATACAGTAAAGGTTCGAAATTGTTGGGGTAACACAGAAATAAGCACTTGCGAAAGCAAGAGCTTTTTTCAACTAAGTTTGCCCTTACGGGCAAGTGAAGTTGCCTTTGACAGTGAAGTTCACAGCGTGAGTGAAGTTTCGCCTTTCGGCGAAGTGGCAAACTTAACTTCACTGCGACCGCAGGGAGCAACATCACTATGCGAAGCAAATGCATCATATCGCGTAGCGATACATCATTT
>JAZRTU010000175.1:0-15287 GCA_045652185.1 Eubacteriales bacterium
CAAGACGCTATCTTCACCGTAAGGATATCAAAAAGCCTGTGATAAGCTCGGCTTGTCCCGCTGTCGTGAGGCTTATAAGTCAGCGCTATCCGTTCCTCATAGATAATATCCTTCCCATCCTTCCTCCGATCGAGATCGCGGGAAAGCTTGCGAAGGAACGGGCGATGGAAAACCACCCCGAGCTTCGTGAGGAGGATATCTGCACCTGCTTTATTTCTCCTTGCCCTGCAAAAGTAAGCTATATAAAGAATAAAAACGAAAACGAAAAAAGCTACGTCGATTTCGTCGTTTCGATCAGCGATATGTATTTCGTGTTGCTGAATAAAATGGACAAAGATATTATCCCACCGACGGTTTCTTCGTCAGGTATGATAGGCATCGGTTGGGCGTGAACAGGTGGCGAAGCAACAGCTTTGTTCAATGATAAATATCTTGCCGCCGACGGAATTGAAAACGTTATCCAAGTTCTTGAAAAGATAGATAACGAGAATTTCGCAGAGCTTGAATATATCGAATTAAATGCTTGCAACGGAGGATGTGTTGGCGGAGTAATGACCGTTGAAAACGCTTTTATCGCCCAAGCGCGACTTCAAATGCTCAAAAGATACTTGCCCGTATCTATGAATAGAGTTGAAGATGACGGTGAAATAGATGTTCCTGATTTCTTCTTCTCAAAATCGGGGCTTGAGTATGAACCGGTATCGCGACTCGGTGTCGACAGAACCGATGCAATGCGAAAAATGGTAAAAATAGAAAATATATTTGAATGTCTTCCTGCAATAGATTGCGGTTCATGCGGCTCTCCGACGTGTCGCGCATTTGCGGAAGATGTTGTTGAAGGAGAAGTCGTGCTCGATGAGTGCGTAGTCAGATTGCGTAACATCGCAAAAAATCTTCTCGAACAACAGAAAAAAGGATAAAAACGCGCTCTAAAAATAACGGTAGTGGTGATTATAATGACAGTAAGTGAGCTTATCAAAAATACGGATCTTGAAGTCGTAAATCTTGCCGATGCCGACAGAGAGATCATCGGCGGCTATACGGGAGATCTGCTGAGCTTTGTAATGGGTAATGTGGAAACAGATAACGTGTGGGTAACTATAATGACTAATACGAATATAGTAGCAGTCGCCTCACTTACTGATGTCGCATGTATCGTTATTACAGAGGCGGAGGATATCCCCGAAGAAACGATAGAGAGCGCAAAGCTCAGAAATATCAATATATTAAAAACAAAACGCACCTCCTATGAGATGTGTGTTGATCTGGCAGGTTTTGGAATATGAAAATGTTCTATGATCTGCATATCCATTCAACACTTTCCCCTTGCGGTGACGATGAAATGACAGTCAATAATATCGCCGGAATGGCGTTTTTGAATGGATTGGATATAATCGCACTGACCGATCATAATACCGCAAAAAATTGCCCCGCATTTATTAAAGCGTGTCTGAGGACAGGTATCTTTGGTGTTCCCGGGATGGAACTGACTACCGCTGAAGAAATACATATCGTTTGCTTGTTTTCATCTCTTGATGACGTTATGGCATTCGATGAAGAAGTGTATTCGTCTATACCGAATATAAAAAACCGTCCCGATGTATTTGGAAATCAGTATATCCTTGATAGTGAGGACAATGTTATCGGAAAAGAAGAAAAGCTTCTCTTAACGGCAACAAGTTTAATGCTCGATGAAGCCGTGGAGCTTGTCAAGAAATATAACGGAGTATGTTATCCGGCGCATATCGATAGAGAATCAAACGGGATTGTTTCGATCCTCGGTTCTTTTCCCGAAAGTCCGTTTTTTGGTTGTTATGAGCTTAACGATGGAAATAATAGGGAAGTGTACGAAAATCGTTTTGAACTGTTGAAGCATAAACCGAGGATAATAAGTTCAGATGCCCATTATCTTTGGGATATAAACGAAAAACTCAATTCAATCGAATTGCCGGAAACGAGTCGTTCTCCGCGAACAGAGTTGATAGAGTTTTTCAGGAGCGCATCGAAATGAGAGAATTATCGCTTAATATACTTGATATAACGATGAATTCCGTTAAAGCGGGCGCAACGGAAATAATAATAGAATTGACTGAGAATAAGACCGATTTTGTTTTTCGAATAATCGATAACGGAAAAGGTATGACAAAGGAATTCCTGAAAAATGTTACAGACCCATTTACGACCTCTCGGAAAACGCGAAAGGTCGGGCTTGGATTGCCGTTTTTGAAACTCGCCGCCGAGCAGACGGGCGGAAGCCTGAAGATCAATTCTAAAACAAAGGAAGAATCAGAAGACGGAAGTCATGGAACGGAGGTCGTTGCAAAGTTTAATAAAACGAGCATCGATTTTACCCCTCTCGGTGATATAACGTCAACGATAGTGACCTTGATACAAGGTTCACCGGAAATCGATTTTATCTATATACATAAAATTGATGAAACAAGTATAAAACTCGATACAAAAGAGCTTGTCGAGGTCCTCGGTGACAGATCAATGCTGGTGAATGCCGAAGTGTTGATGTGGATAACAGATAACCTCAACGAACAATATGATAGTATCGGTTATATAAAATATTGAAAAAATAATAAAACATAAATATGAAAGGGAACCACTAATGAAATCACTCGCTGAACTCGCAGCAATAAGAGACAAGATGAAAGATAAGGTAGCGCTCAGAGAAGGCGTAAATACCACTCGTATAGTAGTAGGAATGGCTACATGCGGTATCGCAGCAGGCGCAAGACCTGTTTTGAACGCATTTGTTGAGGAAATTAATGCAGCAGGACTTGCTGAAAATGTAACAGTAACCCAAACAGGTTGTATCGGACTTTGCCAATATGAACCGATCGTAGAGGTCTATACTCCCAAAGCAGAAAAAGTAACTTATGTAAAGATGACTTCCGAAAAAGTTAAAGAAGTCGTTGAAAAGCATATCAAAGGCGGAAACATCGTCGTTGAATATACAATAGGAAACGAATAATCAATAAAAATAGGAACAAATCAGAATTTGGAGGAAAAATAATGGTTCGCGCACATATATTGATATGCGGAGGAACAGGCTGTACATCCTCGCGCAGTATGGTAATTGCCGAAAAGCTTAACGAAGAGCTCAAATCTCGTGAGCTTGAAAATGAAATAAAGGTCGTAACAACAGGATGTTTCGGTCTTTGTGCATTGGGCCCGATCATGATCGTTTATCCCGATGGAACATTCTATAGCAGAGTAACAGAAGATGATGTAGCTGAGATCGTTGAAGAACATCTTATCAAAGGTAGAGTAGTTGAACGCCTTGTATATGATGATTCAGGTATCGAGAACGTAAAAGCAAACTCTCTTGCTGAAACAGGCTTCTATAGAAAACAAAAAAGAGTTGCTTTGCGTAACTGTGGTGTTATCAACCCCGAAGAAATCGATGAGTACATAGCTATGGACGGTTACCAAGCACTTGGTAAAGTTCTTACAGAAATGACTCCCGACCAAGTAATCAAAGAGATCCTCGATAGTGGTCTTCGCGGTCGTGGCGGTGGTGGATTCCCGACAGGTAGAAAATGGGACTTCGCAGCGAAGGTTCAATCCGATAAGAAATACGTAGTATGTAACGCTGACGAGGGCGACCCCGGTGCGTTTATGGATAGATCCGTTCTCGAGGGCGACCCCCATGCAGTTCTCGAGGCTATGGCTATCGCAGGTTATGCGATAGGCGCAGACGAAGGTTATATCTATGTTCGTGCAGAGTATCCGATCGCTATCAAACGTCTCCAAGTAGCTATCAATCAAGCGAGAGAGTATGGTCTCCTTGGTAAAGATATATTTGGTACAGGATTTAACTTCGATATCCAACTTCGTTTTGGCGCAGGCGCGTTCGTTTGCGGTGAAGAAACAGCGTTGCTTACATCTATCGAAGGTAAACGTGGTGAACCGAGACCCCGTCCTCCGTTCCCCGCAGAAAAAGGTCTTTTCGGACAACCTACTATCATCAATAACGTTGAAACACTTGCTAATATCCCCCAAATCATCCTCAAGGGTGCAAGCTGGTTCACAACAATGGGAACAGAAAAATCCAAAGGTACGAAGGTATTCGCACTCGGTGGTAAAATAGAGCATACAGGTCTTGTTGAGATCCCGATGGGAACAACTCTCCGTGAGATCGTATTTGAGATCGGTGGCGGTATCCCCGGTGGTAAGAAATTTAAGGCAGCTCAAACAGGTGGTCCTTCCGGTGGATGTATCCCCGCGCAACACCTCGATACACCTATCGACTATGACTCCCTCATCGCTATCGGTTCTATGATGGGTTCAGGCGGACTTATCGTTATGGACGAAGATAACTGTATGGTTGACATCGCGAAATTCTTCCTCGAGTTCACAGTTGATGAATCTTGCGGTAAATGTACTCCTTGCCGTGTAGGTACAAGAAGAATGCTCGAGATCCTCAACAGAATCACAGAGGGTAAGGGCGAAGACGGCGATATCGAAAAACTCGAAGAACTCGCATATAATATCAAATCTACCGCACTTTGCGGACTCGGACAAACAGCTCCGAACCCCGTATTGAGTACGATCAGATACTTCAGAGATGAGTATGAAGCTCATATCTACGAAAAACGTTGCCCCGCAGGTCAATGTAAAGCACTTGCGAAGATCGTTATCGAAGCTGATAAATGTAAAGGCTGTAGCCTCTGCTCGAGAATTTGTCCTGTTGGCGCAATCTCCGGCGAGATCAAGAAGCCGTTCGTTATCGACCAAGCAAAATGTATTAAGTGTCAAGCTTGTATGGAAAAATGTAAGTTTGGCGCAATAGTAAAAAAATAATCGGGAGGAAGAATAAATGAATATGATCAATTTAACTATTGACGGTATAAAAGTAACTGTACCTGCTGATTATACTGTTCTTGAAGCAGCGAAAGCCGCAAAGATCAATATCCCTACACTTTGCTACCTCAAAGACGTAAACAAAATCGGCGCATGCCGTATGTGTCTTGTTGAAGTAAAAGGCGCAAGAGGTTTGGGAGCAGCTTGTGTGCTCCCCGTAACCGAGGGAATGGAAGTAAAAACAAATACAGAAGTATTGAGAAAAGCTAGAAAAGCTAACCTTGAGCTTCTTCTTTCAAACCATAATAGAGAATGTACAAGCTGTGTACGTTCCGCTAACTGTGAGCTCCAAGCTCTTTGTAACGAGTACGGTGTAACAGATTACCCCTTCGAAGGCTCCAAAACTGCTCATACAGTTGACGAGATCAGCCCCTCTATCGTTAGAGATAATAGCAAATGTATCCTTTGCCGTCGTTGCGTAGCAGTATGTAACGATGTTCAAAAGATCGGTGCTATCGGCGTTTCCAAACGTGGATTTAATACAACAGTTGGCTGTATCTATGGAAACAGCCTCGCAGAAAGCCCGTGTATCAACTGCGGTCAATGTATCGTTGCTTGTCCTGTTGGCGCTCTCCACGAGAAAGATAGCATAAAAGACGTTTGGGCAGCATTGTCCGATCCTGAAAAATACGTTGTTGTTCAACCTGCTCCTGCGGTTAGAGCATCTCTCGGTGAAGAATTCGGTCTTCCGGTTGGAACGAACGTAACAGGTAAGTTGGCAGCATCTCTCCGTCGCCTCGGCTTTGATAAAGTGTTCGATACAGACTTCGCAGCTGACCTCACAATTATGGAAGAAGGCACGGAACTTCTCGGAAGAATCAAGAACGGCGGCGTTCTACCGATGATCACATCTTGCTCACCCGGTTGGATCAAATATTGTGAAACATTCTACCCTGAGTTCATCCCGAACCTCAGCTCCTGCAAATCTCCTCACGAGATGATGGGCGCAGTAGTAAAATCCTACTTTGCTGAAAAAGAAGGAATAGATCCGAAAAATATCTATGTTGTATCCGTAATGCCGTGTACAGCAAAGAAATTCGAAGCAGGCAGAGAAGAGCTCTCCAACAACGGTCTCCAAGACGTTGACGCAGTATTGACAGTTCGCGAACTCGCGAAAATGATCAAAACAGCAGGTATCGACTTCGTTGATCTCGACGACGAGGACTTCGACGATGTACTTGGCGAATCCACAGGTGCTGCTGTTATCTTCGGTGTAACGGGTGGTGTTATGGAAGCTGCTTTGCGTACAGTTTATGAAGTAGTAACAGGCAAAACACTCGAAAACGTTAACCTCACTGCAGTAAGAGGTATGGAAGGCATAAAAGAAGCTGAAATAGACCTCGATGGTAAGATCGTACGCCTAGCAGTAGCTCACGGTACAGGAAACGCTTCCGAACTCCTCGATGCTATCAAACGCGGCGAAAAACAATATGACTTCATCGAGATCATGGGATGCCCCGGCGGATGTATCACAGGCGGTGGTCAACCTATCTTGAGTGCAAAACAACTTATGTCGATCGATCCCAAAACTTTGAGAGCAAAAGCACTCTACTCCGAGGACGAAGCAAAAACACTCAGAAAATCCCACGAAAACCCTGCAATAAAGAAGATCTACGAGGAATACTTCGGCGAGCCAAATAGCCATAAAGCTCACGACCTCCTCCATACTCACTATGTAGCACGTAAGAAGTATAACTTCTAATAAATATCTTTCACGGGAGGTCTTTAGTCCTCCCGTGTATTTTTAATGAGGAATAATGATGATAATTTTAATAAGCGGCGCATCCCACACGGGAAAAACAAATCTTTCACAAAAGCTCCTTGAAAAATATAAATACCCTTACCTCTCAATAGACCATCTGAAAATGGGACTCATACGAAGTGGTCAAACTACATTGACACCGTACGATGACGAAGAACTAACGGATTACCTTTGGCCAATAGTTCGCGAAATGATAAAAACAGCAATCGAAAACGACCAAAACTTGATAGTCGAAGGTTGCTATATACCGTTCGATTGGGAAAAAGACTTTGAGTCGGACTATCTTGAAAAAATCAAATATTATTGCCTGATATTAAGTGAGAATTATATTAGAACCCATTTTGAGGATATAAAAAAATATGCAAGTGTCATCGAAACTCGTATTGATGACGAATGGTGTACCCTTGAAAGTGTGTTGGCAGATAATGCACTTAACTTAGAACTCGCAAAAAAATATAATGTAAATTATTTGCTAATCAATGATAAATATGAATTTGATATCGAACTGTGATAAAAGAGGTAGGCTTTTATGACTGTAAAATTATTCATCCAAGCAATATTAAAATTTGTATTAGGTGTGGTTTTGGTTGGTCTTTTGGTGTTTTTACCCGCAGGTGATCTCTCATTTGTCAACGGATGGTTTTTTATGTCCGTCTTGTTTGTCCCAATGTTCGTTGCAGGGATTGTAATGATGTTCAAAAACCCGGAGCTCCTGAAAAAACGTCTTAATGCAAAAGAAAAACAAAAAGACCAAGATCAGGTCGTGAAATTAAGTGGCTTAATGTTCTTGATCGGATTTGTCGTCGCGGGACTTGACCATCGTTTCGGATGGAGTACACTATCAAACTATGTCGTGATCGTCGCAACAATATTGTTCCTTATCGCCTATATCCTCTATGCCGAGGTTTTGAGAGAAAATACATATTTGAGCCGTACAATAGAAGTATCGGAAGACCAAAAAGTGATTGATACAGGTGTGTATGCCGTCGTCAGACATCCGATGTATAGCGCGACCCTGATTCTGTTCTTGTCAATGCCACTTGTGTTGGGCTCAATATATTCGTTTGTCGTATTTCTTTTCTATCCAATCATCATTGTTAAAAGATTAATGGGCGAAGAAAAATTCCTCGAAAAAGAACTCAAAGGATATAGCGAATATAAGAAAAAAGTGAAATATCGTCTGATCCCCTTTGTTTGGTAAATATACCTCTATATGTGTATAATATAAAATCCCATGAGGTGCAAAATGCTGAAAACACACCGACTCAAATTGCGAAACCTTGAAAAAGAGGACGCAGAAGTAATATTCCAATATCGTAATGACCCGAACTGTAGTAAATACCAAAGATATGACGATACAAGTATATCCCAAATCAAAAGCTTCATTGAACTTTATTCAACCTCAGTCTTTGGCGAGAGGGAAGAAGAACAGCATTTCGCCGTGGTAAGAACCGAAGATAATACTCTTGTGGGCGACCTTTCCGTGTTTTTTACCGAAAAAGATCATTGCTTCACATTGGGAATAACAATATCACCGAAATACCAAAATAACGGTTACGCATATGAGTTGCTCACGGAAGTGATAAAAAGCCTCCATACCCGCTATCCCACGACAGAACTTGTCGCATTGATAGAAAAAGATAACAAAAAAAGCCTCAACCTCTTCAAAAAGCTCGGTTTTATAGAAGAGTGTTATTCCGATAAATTAGAATCATATGTCTATACAAAAAATTTAAAATAAACAACGTATAAGTGAAAACAATGTTATGCTAAGAGAATTAACCCAACAAGAAGTATCGCGATTCAATAAATTGATGCCCGATACAAAATGCCATAACTTTAAGATCGACGTTATATGGAATTCGATAAGCTATGCAAAAAGCAATTATTTCAATACAGTCAGTCATGCTCATTCCTTCTACGAGATCTATTGTGTTTTAGAAGGCTCAATTAAAATTGAGATTCGAAACAATGAAATAATACTAAATAAAAACGACGGTATAATAGTACCACCAAATTTGGAGCATCGTATTGTAGCTTATAGTGATGATTTTGCGAGATATGATGTCGGATTTAGAGTTTTGACCGAATCACCGTTGAATAATATCGATTCAATATTAAAAAATACCGAGCGTTGCTTCTCAATGACAACCGAAATGAATGCGTTGTTATCGTATATGTCAAAATATGCAACAATGAATAATATGTATTCTTCATCTGCTATCGGTAACGCATTAAATGCATTTGTGATTGATGTTTTGACCCATATATACTCAAATAATGAACTTGACAGAAACGATAAAATGAGATTGTACCAAACAAGCTTAGCATATGCGGCAAGAGAGTTCATACAGGATAATTGTATTCATCCGATAACACCGAATGACGTCGCTGATGTATTGCATATTAGCGCGAGACATCTTGCAAGAGTACTAAAAAAATACTATAATATGAGCTTTTCGACTCTACTTGAGACATTTAGAGTAGAAAAAGCTAAAAAACATCTTGAAACCACTACATTGTCAATTAAAGAGATCGCATATCTATCGGGCTATTCCAATGAATATACCTTTATCCGAGCATTTGCGCGAGTAATCGGAATAACACCGGGACAATATAAAAATAAAATTGACGTTTGAGGACATCATATAGGAAAAATCGTCTTTTTAAGTTATTGAAAAATGTCATGTTTCTTGTATAATATTAATGGGTGAATTCAAATGATAAATAATCGTTTTTCCGAGCGCAAAAAAGCAAAATGTACTCGAAGCTTCGTCTGGAGACCTGAGGATAATAGCAATAAATATTCCCACCATCCTTCGATAAAATTCTTCGATGGGATGTACTATGCCTCGTGGTCTTCGGGTGAGATCGGTGAAGATGAACCAAACCAATGTATAATGTATTCCACCTCTACCGACCTTGTGACTTGGTCAAAGCCTAAAATATTATTCGAGCCTATCGAAAACGGTGTTTTTACCAATGTCGGATTTTGGGTCGACGAAAACAGATTGATCGCCTATGGCGGATATTATGAATATGCCAATAATGTTTTGGCTGTTGGCGAAAACCATATTAATACTACTTTGTTTTATAAAACAACAAACGATGGCGAAACTTGGACAGAAATGATCGATCTGAAACTGCCGATAGTGCCGAATTTCCCGCCGAAATTGACGAAAACAAATAAATTAATGATGTGCGGTAATATCTCGGTCGCGCTTTCGAATAAAACCGACGGAATCAGCGATTGGTATCTTATCCCGTTCCCACCCTATGAAAATAAATTCAAATTTGATGATTCAGCGGCAATTACATATCTGAAAGAGGAACGAGAAGATAAAGTCTTCTTGTGTGAGATAGGTGTATATGAGCACGGCGAAAAACTCATCGCATTACTTCGCTCCGATACAGATTGCTTGTTTGCGTGCGAAAGTAACAATAATGGGGAAACGTGGAGTTACCCCCAAAAAACAGAATTTACCGATTACCATTCGAAGTTCTGTTGCGGCACACTAAACGATGGACGAAATTATGTTGTAAGTAATCCCGATTCAGTATATTGTCGTCTTCCGTTGGTATTGTCTCTCTCAAAGGACGGCGAAGCCTTTGATGAACAGTATGTTCTGGCAGATGAGATGATCCCGATGCGTTACCCATCGAAATATAAAGGCGGATATTATGCATACCCCTCCTGCGAATATATCGATGGAAAACTGATAGTAATATGCTCGGTTAATAAAGAAGATATTTTGGTAATAACAGTTAACGAAAGTGAATTGAGGTGCTAACCTATGAAAATGAATCTAAAGAATCTCTTAATTATTCTTATGGTCATCCTGCAAGTGTTCCTTGTGTGCTCGTGTAATAATAGCTCGTCAACAACTTCAAACGGAACTAATTCATCAGCAATAAATGACGAAAATTCCGATGTCTCATCTGAAGGAAATGTAACCGAGCCTACCGTTGATGAATATCTTGAACAGTTGACCGATGGCAAAAAATATAAAAACCAATTCGTAATAGCATCTGTAGAAACGTTTAATACAGAGTATCTTCCAATGTATTTCTATGCCGACGAGTTGAAAAACGAGCCGTTCAACGATGCCGCATACGAAAGAAATGTCCGCCTTGAAGAACTCATCGGTGTCGAAGTGCTTTTCCATGGAATCGGAACTAGCGGAACTGAGCTCCCCGATACAATAATTACTGCTGTAAATAGCGACCAGCATGACTATGATCTGATCGTTCCGCATTCATCCTATGGTATAGTCTCAATGATGACCGCAGGTGTCCTCTATAATTGGAATGATATCCCATACGTTGATTTCACAAAAGATTGGTGGCTCGAAAGCGCAATAAAAGACCTTTCGGTAAATAATTTAAGTGCGTGGGCAGTTGGTGACCTTACGATCGGTCAGCAAACACCTGTCTGGATGATATTCAATAAAGAACTTGCCCGTGATTACGGTAAAGAAGACCTCTATACCCTCGTCCTTGATAATAAGTGGACACTCGATAAAATGGGTGAATATACGAAAGATGTAACGACAGAAACAAACGATAAATCAGTCTTCGGCGGCCAACTCCCGAACGCATTGTTAAAAGCGTTGATGATATCAACAGGCTCATATCCATCAGCTAAAAACGAAAATGATGAATTAATGTTCGCCCCAAATGTTGATAGATTGTCGAACCTCTATACAAAATTGGAAAGTATAACGTCAAGCAGCGCGGATATGAAAATAACACCCTATGACGCAGAAAAATATACTGACTTTATCAATGGCGATACACTTCTGTTGCTTTTCAACGGCGGCCACTATACCGATTTGAGAAATATAGCCTTTGATTTTGGTATCGTACCGTTGCCGAAGCTGGATGAGAACCAAGAAAAATATCAATCAATGGCAGCCGGCGGCTTGATGGCGTTGCCGATAAATACCGAAGATATAGAATATGCAGGCTTGACAGTAGAAGCCCTGAACGCATTGTCCTCTGAAACAGTAAGACCCGCGTTTTATGATGCAGTATTGTATAATAGATGCCTGCAGGACGATAACAGTAAAAAAATGATGGATATCCTTCTTGAAACACAATTCTATGCCAACGTAATGACAGTTACAGAAATAGACTCAATGCTTCTTGAAATAATGAAAACCGGAAATGTTCAATCATATGTCGAAACAAATTCCCCAAAAATAAAATCCCAATATGAACAAATAGTCTCCGGCATAACCAAAAATAAATAGTATACCGCAAAAAAGCAGATGGCTCAAACCATCTGCTTATTTTTTAGTCTTTATATGTATGATATGTTACTACAACTTTAGCGTCTTTAGGGAAGCGATCACCTTCATCAAAATCATTGTCGCCATTGATGGATACTTTATATACTTCACCGTCTTTTGTTATCCATCCAAGAACTAAATCTTTTTTTTCTGCTGTTTCTACATTGTAGAATCCCATATCCTTTAATTCTTTAATAACCTCTTCATATTGCTCGCCTTTGTAATCTGACACAGAGCATGGCATTTTAATTTCATTGTCTTTCAGTTTATGTGAATCAGGGGAAGAAAAGTTTATCATGAATAAAGAAATCAGTATACAAAATAATATCAACCCCACACCCAAAAATGCTTCAGTATGTTCTCTCTTCTTTTGTTTCTCTTCATTTTCCAACTCTTTCAAACGAATCTTTTCTTTTAGTTCGGCTTCACGAATTCGAGCCTCGTCGCGTTCGGTATAAGTATAATTATGATTGATTGTTGTACTTTCATCATCAATGAGGATACTGCACCCACAATAAGTGCAAAAACAAGTTTTGCGATTCTCTTCAATCTCGATATTTGCATTGCATTCAGGGCATTTAAGTGTCTTTAACTTCATATCTTTTTTCCTTTTGTATTTCTACTTTCCTCGCTAAATCTCCACCGCGAGTTGTTTATAGCCCAATATTTTTATTCGTGTAATTTCTTCGTCTAGGAATGTTTGAAGGTCTTTCACGAGCCTGTTAAAGTGTATCGCCTATTTGGTAATCTTTTATTTTTTATTATTATACTACAATAATTTCCACTTGTCAAATAATTACAATTTACAAGAAAAAGTCATCGCTCCCAAAGGCTTTGTATTGACAAAAAAAGAATATTAGTATATACTGAATGTGCTAAAAGGACGAAAAAGAAGGTGCTTGGTATGGGCTTAGTAGAGAAAGATATTCTCGAGGAAATTAGACAAAAAGAACTCGAGGTGAAGAAGCTCGGTGAAAATATCCGCGAATTAGAGCAAAAGGAACTTGAAGCAAAAAAACTTGAGGGAAGCATCCGCGAGTTGGAGTTAAAGAAACTTGAACTTGAGAAAGAGAAAATAATACGAGAAAAGGTTGAATTGCAACAAAGCATCATCGAAGCAAAAGAACATAAAGAGACAAAACCTTATGGTATGTCACTAGAAGAAATGAGAAAAATGCACGAGCGAATTGCAAAGGAAGAGCAAGAGCGCAAGGAAATGTTACAAGAAATACACCGTCAGTGGTTGAAAGATCAAGGACTCACACCTCTCGAACCAAAGAACAACGGCAAAGACAACTTTTTTGGAAAATGCAATCATCCAAATGATATGGAGAACGGACCTGCATTTATTTTATATTTAATCGTAATGATAGGCGGCTCGATTTTTAATGATAGATGGTTGTTATGGATTGTCGCAACAATAGTGTATTTGAGATGGTTGATAAAGCACAATTAACACGGCCGATAACTTACGGCTATTGAATGATAAAAACCGTGGATGAATCCACGGTTTCTTTTTTACGATGAAAACAATATGAAAAATTTAATTTTAACAATAATCTGACTTTCCTCGCTAAATCTCTATCGCGAGTTGTTTATAGCCCAATACTTTTATTAGTTTAATTTCTTCGTCTAGGAATGTTTGAAGATTCTTTAGCAAACCATCATAGACTATACCTTTTTCCTTATCGTAGATTATGAGGATGTCATAATTGTCCAAATATTGAGCAAGAGTTCTTATTGTCATTTTTTGTTCGCTCAGAAAATTTTCTTCTCTAACTTGTGCCTTTATTTGTTCGTAATTAAAAAGTTCTAATTCTTTCCAACTATACAAAACTTTATTGATGTAGCGGAAGTCTACACGATTTGAACTCTCGCTTGAAAGATTTGCAGCGTAAATTATCGCATTCGGAGAAAAGCCCCAATCGAGCCAACGCTTTATAAAAACCGTCTCACCGACGATAAGGGGGCGATTCAAACGAAGCCCTTCTACCACTTTATTAAATTCAAACTCTTTTTCTGCCCTTTTTTTAATGTCGTTCTTTATCGCTTCTACCATATCGGAGCCTTTTTTCTCGTAGGAGAAAAGCACGTTATCGACGCGCCTGACATCAAAGAATGAATATTTGTCAATTATATCTTCGCAAACTAATTGTATGGCCTCGAATTCATATTCTCTTTGCCATAAAGATATAGTTTTCTTTTCGGTTGAATTAAATGACCTTTTTGTTTTTTCTTCAAGCCAGTCTATCAATTCTTTTTTTTGGTTGTTTTCCATTTTGCTCATCCTTTTGAGGCAATTAATCCAACTTTTCCCGTTTAAAGAAAAGTATGCATTTTTTTAAATCAGATTTGTATATGAATGTATTTGGCTCAGTTTTTGTTTCATCATCTTCCGGCATATAATCATCGAGTGAACGAATGGCTTCGATATGCTCATCAAAGATTTCTGTCGAAACGAGTTCCCAACCATCTTCACCCAATTCGGCTAGTGTTTTTTTGAAAAATTCGCGTTTTTTAATTTCAAAACCACCTTCAAACTCACCCTCGTGCTCAGGGTAAAGACGAATTTCTTCAACGTGATACTCAAATTTCGGTCTGCTTCGTTTCTTTTTCTCGGATTCTTCAATATCACATAAAAGCTTTAGAGCCGGTTTTTTTGAAAGAATATAATTCTTCCAAAAAAGGCCAGTCTCACAATCGTGCCTATCGGAAATTAAGGTGAGACCATATTCTTGCAGATAGTTAAAATCTTCTACTGTAATATCTCCCATTGGGCAACCTACTCCATAATCATCAGGTATAGAAATGCTATAACTTATATTTCCATCACCGTGTAGCATTTCGGTTAGTTCTCCGTTTTCGAAGGCGAGAAGTTTACACGCTTCGGATAGTGTCAATCTTTTTTCAAACATAAATTTCCTTCACCTAATTTTTTTGCATTATACCACATATTACAAAATTTGTCAAATTAAAAACAGGTGAGTTACCTCACCTGCTTTTTTTACTATCTTATTAGCATCAGATCATCGATATCGATAGGCGTTTCAATTGAGTGTTTGCCGTCGGCCAACTTATCGACTACGACACTCTCGCTCTTAACTTGGAGTACTAATGTTACTTCCTACCCTTGTCGAACTCGGGGTTGAACGCATAAAAGTTCTTGCTGTCAAGATTGTCTTGGCAAATACGTAACGCCTCACCGAAGCGTTGGAAATGCACAAGCTCGCGTTGTCGTAAAAACTTTATCGGATCGCGTACGTCGGGATCGTCAACAATCCGCAGTATGTTGTCGTATGTCGTCCTCGCCTTCTGCTCCGCCGCAAGATCCTCCATAATGTCGGTGATAGCATCACCCTTCG
>JAZRTU010000176.1:0-9267 GCA_045652185.1 Eubacteriales bacterium
CCATAGCATCCTTGCTACCGTCAACGAGAGATGTCCAGTCACCGGTACGAGCACTGTTTACTATTGATCCGATTTGGTTCCAGCTTGAGGAGAAGATAACACCAAGGTCGAATGTACGCTCTGCAAAGATGATATCAAGAATCTTTCTGGATTCATCATCGGGAGCAACTCTGAATTGATAAAGTACGTCGTAGTATGCACTTGTGATGATCTCTTTGGATTTAGCAGCCATGGCATCAAGGATAACACCAATACGATCGTAGTCATCATTTGTATTAGGAACGCAAACGCCGGGAACAGCGAGGGTACTTACAAGAGAAGCATATCCATCTTGATCTGCAGAGAATTTCGGAGACGGAAGGATACCGTATTGGCAAGCCTTGTAGTCAGCAAGTCTAAGAGTATCGGACATAGACATATATCTGAAGAGAGCTTTTCCTTCAGCAATAACCCAGGCAGCAGCACGGAAGCAGTTGTAGAATCCGTCTGCTTGGGCTGCAGCATTGTAGTCATCAATAATAATACTACAGTTCTTGTCTGTCATAAGTTCTTTGATCTTAGCAACAACGTTGGAAGCACTTTCGCTTGTTATACCAAGAATGGGTAGATCGTTTTCATCTTTGGTAACGAGGTGTTGACCACCGCTGATATAAAGACCGGTAGCACCGTTGTTGTTAACATGGAAGCCCCACATATCTTTGTATGCGGTAGCGTTGTCATCAGTAACAGCTGTAGCCATTTCACGGAGCTTATCCATGGTCCATGTTCCGTTTTCAACGTGTGTGTAGGGGTTTTCAAGACCGAAGTTGGTAATAACATCAAGGTTGAACATGATAGCTTGGGTGCAATCGTTATCAAGCATGCTGATATCACCTGTGGTGAAGTAAAGCTTGTTGCCAATAGAAAGCTGATCGTTTGCTCTTTGGTCCCACCACTCTTTTTCGAGTTGAAGTGTTTCAATAGAGTTGAGCGGAACGAATTGGTTGCTGAGTACGAGTGGTGTAGCATCATTCATCATCGGCAATACAACGTCATATTGGTCAATACCGGAGGAGATCAATGTGTTTGCAACAGTGTGAACTGCTGTATCTGGTGTGCCAACAATTTCAATGCCCAAAACGTCTTCGAGAAAAGCATTTCTGGTAAATACAGCGTCATTGATAAGCTCATCGTTCATTTCAAGTGCTTCAATAGAATCGTCGCAGTAAGCCTCGGGGTTACCGCCGGTGTAGAGAATGTGGATCTCTGCTTTGCCATCAGAGTTTTTAAAATCAAATCCTTCGGGAATTTGCGGATCATATTTCCAAAGCGAAGGCTCTGTTGACTCTTCAACACTTTCGTTTGTGCCTGTAGATTCAGCCGTGCTGGTGCTGTTGGCGGGAGTACAGGAAGCCAAAAGTGAGAGAAGAAGTAAAGCAGCAAGGAAAAGTGTTAAAAACTTTCTCATAATACTTATCTTTCTCCCGAAAATTTTTAATTCATCCGAGTCGGGATTTTCGAATGAATGGTGATTTTGTTCTTTTTCGAAAAAACGTTAACAAAAAATACACAAATCAACCTAAAAATAAAATTATAATTTATTATATCATACAAAAAACCGTTTTTCAATACTGAAATATCAAAAAATAAAAAACTATAAAAATTTCATAAAGTTTTCGTGAACTTTTTAACTGTTATATTATTTAATACTTGAAATAAAATCAATGTCGTGTTATAATTAATTAGATATAAAAAATTAAAGTGGGATATTTATGAAAAAATATATTCTTGTTTTTGTTTTCATAATTGCATCTTTGTTCTTTAGCTCGTGTAATGGTGAAAACGACGTCGAAAGCAGTATAACGAGTGATGAGATATCTGTTGATGAGTCTTCAAAAGAGGAGTCTCAAACGGTCGTTTCAAGCGAAGAGGCTTTTGAAATGCTGAGTGCTCTTTTAGAAAAAGACAGTGAAAATGTCCGACTGTTTTTCGAAAACGGATTTTATGAGCATACAAGAAAAACTTCCTCTGTAATGCCGATAAACGAGGATAGCGAATATAGTAAGTATTCTAATGTCTTGAAACTGTTTGAGATATACGCATCTCCCACTTCCGAAATGGAATATTTCTTAAATTATCCCGTCTATGGCCCCAAAGCAATATATGAAAAAGACGGTGTCGTATATTCCGCTAAGATCGATTCCAAAAAGCTCGAATACCCAAAAACGAGTGAGTTCGTAATATGTGAATTAGCTGTCAACAGCGCAACCTTTTCGTTTGAAACACCGGAGGGAGAAAAGAAGATAATTCTTGATTATAAAAGCAATACCCTCAGCGAAAGCCCCTATCGCTTAATGTATTCGAGCAATCATGCTGATAAATGGAATAAAGTCGAAGTTCCCGAATCTGCGTTGAATTGTGGATCTGCAAAACAGCTTCTCGGCAAAACTTTAATAATTAACGTTTTTTTAATAGATAAAAAAACCGATTGGGAAGATAGCGAAGTAATTTCTGTTCTTGAAAAAATAAACTCAGCAACGAGTTGGCTCAATAAAATTGCTTCAGAAAAGGGAATCGATTTTTCGTTGAGCTCAACAACAAAAACGACCTCTCTGTATTATCGTTCTTCTTCGACATTGACAACTGAAGCTGATGATCAAATATGGATAAACGAAATGTTTGCCTATACTACCTATGGCTCTATAGACGATTATATAAAGAGTAATTGCAAAGTGGAAAACTACGACAACTATCTTGTCATGTTTCATATAAATCAAGAAGGCGAAAATAATATCGGGCGTTTTGAAAAGGAAATGTTTGAAAATACGTTGTATAAAACGGAACGCGCCGTAATGTATTCGAAAAACAGTATATCCAAGGACTACCTTTTCGCAATGTTGTCGCTTTTTGGCGCTGAGTCGTTGGAGTCGGTCAAGGACGAGGCGAAAACGTATTTTGGGGATGATATAATGTTGAAGAATACATCGCTAAACAGTACCGCCGTTCTCGGAGATATAACCGAGTATCTGATTGGATGGAAAACAAGCCTACATCCTCAATTATCAAATATGATCAATAAAATATACGAACAAAACTAATTAAATAGGAAGTGTGTAAACAATGGGTGACGTAACAAAATTTAAAAGAGTATTGCTGAAGCTCTCGGGAGAAGCATTGTTGGGAGAAGATGGAAAAATACTTTCGCATTCGGAAATGACAGAGATTGCAAGCCAGATCAAAAAATGTACCGACATCGGATGTAGCTTTGCAATAATAATCGGCGCAGGTAATATATGGCGCGGCGCAAGACAAGGCGGACTTGATATCGACCGTGTTCGTGGCGATCATATGGGAATGCTCGCAACAGTAATAAACTCTCTCGCGATGCAGGACTATCTCATAAAAGCGGGAGTAGACACCGTTGTAATGAGCGCAATAGGCATCGACCAAATATGTGAACGCTATTCACAATATAAAGCAATAGAATATCTCGAAAGCGGTAAAGTCGTAATAATATCTTGCGGTGTCGGCTACCCGTTCTTTTCAACTGATACGGGAATGGTATTAAGAGCATTGGAACTTAAAACGGATATCATCCTCTCGGCTAAAAATGTTGACGGTGTGTATGATAAAGATCCCGTAAAATATGCTGATGCAGTTAAATTCGACGAGCTTACGTATGCCGAAATGCTCGAAAAGAATTTAAAAGCAATAGATGAAACCGCAACAGCACTTGCTCATAGCAATAATATGCCCCAGCTTTTATTTCCTCTCAACCCACCGGAAAATATCTATCGAGCAGTAACGGGCGAAAAAATCGGAACAATAATAAAGTAAATAAAATATTAAAATAAATTTTGGAGGATAAAACTAATGAAACTCGAACTTAAACCTTATGAAGAAAAAATGAAAAAATCAATATCCGCATACGAAAGCGACCTTGCAACCGTTAGAGTAGGTAGAGCAAATGCAAAAGTATTGGATAAAATCGAGGTTGAGTATTACGGAACACCCACACCGATCAACCAAATGGCAGAGGTAAAAGTTCCCGAACCCAGAGCGTTGACAATAACACCTTGGGATGCATCAACATTGAAATTGATCGAAAAAGCTATCCAAGCAAGTGATCTCGGTATCACTCCCCAAAACGATGGTAAAACAATAAGACTTAACTTTCCTCAACTCACTGAAGACAGAAGAAAAGAACTCTCAAAACAAGTGTCCAAAATGGGTGAAGAGGCAAAAGTTGCTCTTCGTAATATCAGACGTGATGCAAATGATAAATGCAAAGATATGAAAAAGAAGAGCGAAATGACAGAGGATGAACAAAAGCAATCCGAAAAAGCTGTCCAAGACCTCACAGATAAATATATCAAAGAGATCGATAAAGTAACAGAAGCTAAAGAAAAAGAAATAATGAGCATCTGAAATGGATAAAAGAAACGATATTCCCGCCCATATCCCGATTCATATCGGGATAATAATGGACGGTAACGGCAGATGGGCAAAAAAACGTGGATTGCCGCGCACCTTTGGTCACAAAGCCGGAGGCGAGACTTTTGTGAAGATCGTAACAGAATGCAGAAAGATGGGAATAAAGTGTCTGACAGTATATGCGTTTTCAACCGAAAACTGGAAACGCAGTGAAACTGAGGTCAGCGCGTTGATGTCCTTGATGAAAGATTATATGGTTAGATATACGGAAGATCTCGTAAAAAACGGCATAAGACTTCGCATCTTGGGCGACTTATCGCGTTTTGAAAACTCAACTGTCGAAGAGATAAATAAACGTATCGAAATGTCGAAAAACAACGATGGAATGACACTTTGCATCGCACTCAACTATGGCGGAAGGGCAGAACTGACCACAGCTGTCAATAAGCTTCTAAAATCGGGAAAAACAGAAATAACCGAAAAGGATATTTCTGATTCACTGTATACTGAAGGTCTTCCGGACCCCGATCTGATAATCAGAACGAGCGGAGAGCAAAGAACGTCAAATTTCCTTTTGTGGCAATCGGCATATTCAGAATATTACTTCACAGACGTGCTTTGGCCCGATTTTGATGAAAAAGAGCTAAAAAAAGCAGTCGAGGAATATTCAAAGCGTAATAGGAGATTCGGTAATTCATAATGAAAACAAGAATTATAACGGGTATAGTCGCAATATTGATATTTTTGCCGATAATCATCTTCAGCGACACCTTCATTTTCCCCGTTGCAATGTCAGTGCTCAGTGCTGTTGGCGCATATGAGATGGCGAAATGTATAACCTCGAAAACAAAAACATCAGTCTTGTGTGCGCTGATATCGGGAGTGCTCCCGCTTTTGTATCTCTTGAAGGAGATCGATCTGATAATGCCGATCTATGTCTTCGCAGGTATCTCCCTTGTCGCAGGCTTGATCACCTTGAAGAAGAAGGATGCAAATGAAACAGTAACGCTCGTGTTTGCCATCGGCTACGTCGCGTCAGCGTTTGCGTTGATTACGGTAAGCAGAACACTATTTGAGGATAAAGCATTTTTGATGATATTCATCTGCTCGTGGGTGTGCGATACAGCCGCATATTTCACAGGAAGAGCGTTTGGAAAAACGAAGCTCGCGCCGAAGCTCAGCCCAAAAAAGACAATAGAAGGCGCAATCGGCGGAACTTTTTTCGGCGGTATTGCAATGCTAGTCTATGGACTGTTGATGAAGTATGAGACAAGAACGATAATAGCGTTCTTCTTCGTCGGCATAATAGTTGCAATCTTCTCCCAAATGGGCGATCTCTACGCATCTGCGTATAAGAGAAAATATGGTATAAAAGATTACGGAAAACTTTTCCCCGGACATGGTGGCGTAATGGATCGTTTTGATAGTGTTATGGGAGCAACCATAATATTCCCACTTGCAATGATCCTGGCGTATCTGAGAGGAATTGGATTTTGATTTGATTTTGAAAGCGGACGCCTAAAAACGTCCGCTTCGAAAAAGGAAATGTTATGAATAAGAGAAAAATGGTTACGGTCCTCGGTTCAACAGGTTCGATCGGCACACAAGCACTCGACGTAGTGCGCAAAATGGGTTATGGTGTTGTCGCGCTTGCAGCAGGAAATAACGCCGCATTGCTCGAAGAGCAGTGCCGCGAGTTTTCACCGAGGGTCGCATATATAAATGATAAAAAAGGATACGAAATACTGAAAGAGAATCTGAAAGATACGAATATTTCAGTGAAGACGGGGGAAAATGCGCTTTTGGAATGCGCATCAATGAAAGAAGCTGATATCGTGCTCAACGCATTGCTCGGTATTCGCGGATTGAAACCAACAATAGCCGCAATCAACGCAGGAATAACACTTGCGCTTGCAAATAAAGAATCACTCGTAACAGCGGGCGAGTATGTAATGAACCTCGCAAAAGAAAAAGGTGTGTCTATCATTCCGGTAGACAGTGAACATAGCGCAATATTCCAATGCCTTGGCGGTAATGATACAAAAAATGTAAAACGCCTTATAATAACTGCCTCGGGTGGTGCTTTCTTCGGGAAAACGACGGAAGAGCTTGAAAATGTAAAGGCAGCAGATGCCTTGAAGCACCCAACGTGGTCAATGGGAAAGAAAATAACAATAGACTCTGCAACATTGATGAACAAAGGCTTTGAGTTTATCGAAGCGGCTCATCTGTTTGGAGTGGATGCAGATAATATAAAAGTAATAGTCCATAGAGAAAGCATAATACATTCAATGGTTGAATATAATGACGGTGCGGTAATAGCGCAGCTCGGTAGTCCGGATATGCGTTTGCCGATACAGTATGCGATGACTTATCCTGAGCGTACTATCTCAGTGGCTGATCCGCTTGATCTGTTGAAAGCAAAGACGTTGCATTTTGCCGAACCCGATATGGAAAACTTCCCGTTGTTGCCTCTTGCAATTGAATGCTTCAAAAAAGGCGGAAATTTAGGAGCGGCGCTCAATGGCGCTGATGAAGTAGCCGTAGCATTGTTTTTAGATGAAAAAATAGGGTATAATGATATATATAGATTGGTAAAGGGTGCAGTAGATAATTGTGACTATATAAAATCCCCCACAATAGATGAAATAATAGCAACCGATATCCAAGCGCGAGCATTTGTAAAGGAAAATGCTCCCCAACAGTAGAAAATGGAGAATTTATAATAATGACAGCTATAATTACAATATTGTTAACGTTACTCATATTCGGCATACTTGTGCTCGTTCACGAGTTTGGACATTATATTACCGCAAGAATGTTCGGTGTTGGAGTTCATGAGTTTTCTATAGGAATGGGGCCGAAAATATTCGGTTGGAAGGGAAAACATAACCCGTTCAATATCCGTTTATTGCCGATAGGCGGATATGTATCTCTTGTCGGCGAAACCGAGGAGGAAGAAGTCGAAGAGGGTCAGGATCCTGAAGAAATAAAAGCAAAATCTCTTCTTTTTAAACCAAAATGGCAACGCTTTATCGTAATGTTCGCGGGTGTTGCAATGAATATAATCGTCGCCTTTTTAGTAATGGCGGCAATCGTGCTTTCACAACCATATTTCGCATCAACAACAATAGGCGAATTCAATGAAGGTGCAACAAGCTCCGAAAAGATTATGATCGACGATAAGATAATAAAAGTCGGTTCAACGAGAGTGTATGTGTTCAATGACCTCAGCTTCGCAATAATGAGCGAGGGACACGAGCCTGTCGATGTCGTCGTAGAACGTGATGGCAAGAGAATAACGCTTGAAGACGTTGTTTTTCCCCAAGAAACAGAGCAAGGCATCGTGTTCGGTGGAATAGACTTTAAAGTGTATAAGCTTAATAAAACAATAGGTCAGACCCTATACCAAGCATGGTTCCAAGCTTCATCAACATTAAAATTGACCGTAAGAAGCCTTTTTGATACGTTCTCGGGCAGATACGGTATTGAAGGCGTTTCAGGTCCGATAGGAGTCGGAGAACAGGTTGGTGAAGCCGTAAAAATGGGGTGGAAAAGTGTCGCAACATTGTTCGTGTTGCTCTCAATGAGCATCGGCGTGTTCAATTTATTGCCCGTACCCGCGCTTGACGGCGGAAGAATACTTTTCTTGTTAATAGAAGCAATAATCAGAAAACCGCTCCCCAAAAAAGTTGAAAATGCAGCCATAACAATAAGCATGGTGCTTGTGTTAGTTCTTGCATTTGCAATAGCACTCAAAGATGTAATTAACCTTTTCTGATAAAGGTAGGAAGAAGTAATGGAAAGAAGAAAGACGAGACTTGTCAAAGTAGGCGCATTAATTCTCGGTTATGATGGTGTTACCAACGGAAAAATAGCCGTTCAATCAATGACTAATACTGATACCGAGGTGAAAGAAAATACAGCCGATCAAATAAAACGCCTCGAGGATATGGGATGCGATATAATTCGCTTCACAGTCAACACTCCCAAAGCAGCAAAAAACGTTGAATATTATAAAAGCATCTCGCGTGTCCCACTCGTCGCCGATATCCATTTCGATTATCGCTTGGCAATAGAGGCGGCAAATGGTGGAATAGATAAAATAAGAATAAATCCCGGCAATATCGGTTCAAGAGATAGAGTAGAAACACTCGTAAAAGTCTGCAAAGAACGAAAAATACCGATAAGGATCGGCGTAAACAGTGGCTCAGTTGAAAAAGAACTGTTGAAAAAATATGGCGGAGCAACTGCCGAAGCACTTGCAGACAGTGCGCTCGGTCACGCGAAAATCCTCGAAGAATGCGACTTTTTCGATACTGTTATCTCGATAAAATCGAGTAACGTCCAAACGATGATAAAAGCCAATCGCATAGTTGCCGAAAAATGTGCTTATCCTCTCCATATCGGAGTCACAGAAGCAGGAACAGTAAGCGGCGGATTGGTGAAAAGTGCAGTCGGAATCGGATCGCTCCTTTGCGATGGTATAGGAGATACACTCCGCGTATCACTAACCGATGACCCAGCGGTAGAAATAGAAGCGGCAAATAAGATCTTAAATGCAATAGGATATCTCGAACGACCTAATATTGTGTCTTGTCCGACTTGCGGCAGAACAAAAATAGACCTCATAACGATCGCAAAAGAGGTTGAGCGCAGAATTGAACTGATGAATATACATAAGTCAATGAAAATAGCGGTAATGGGTTGTGTAGTGAACGGCCCGGGAGAAGCAGCTGATGCCGATATTGGTATCGCAGGTGGAGTAGGAGAAGCTGTTCTGTTCAAAAAAGGTGTCTTAATAAGAAAGATCAGCGAAGCGAATATAGTAGACGAGCTAATGAGCGAAATTGA
>JAZRTU010000177.1:0-6618 GCA_045652185.1 Eubacteriales bacterium
TCGGATTTGGTTCTTTTCCGTCATCTTGGAATTTTGCAAGTCGGTCGCGTATCTCGCACCCAAGTCTCTCGTGTTCAGCCTTGCAATCGATCAATTCCTCCTTGAAATCCTTGTCACTAACGTAGCTCAATACGTCGTCGATCGACGATATCCCCATCTTAACTCCGGCGTCGCATTCGCGCAACAAGCGGACTGTATCGTGTTCAATCATAATAAACCTCCAAAAAACTTTATGATTGGATTATAGCCACATAAAAAGAACAATATACACCCATAAATTCGACAAAATCAGTTGCAACTGCGGAAATAATGTGATATTATTATAAGGTATAAAATTAAGGAAGAAGAAAATGAAGACCCCACATATCTCGTTTTATGACTCGGTTGAACACCATTCGAAAAATGCCGATAAAATAATCGGATTCTATACATTGTTTCTGACTCTATGCTTCTTTGCCGCAGTACCGTTTGCCGTATGGTTTGCGAATGATACCGATATCCTCGGTGACCTTGGTCGTATCTTGACCTCGCCGTCTAAGCTCGTTACCGATTATTTTGCACTCGGCGGGCTCGGAAGCGCGTTCTTGAATACCGCTATTTGCGGACTTATCGCAAATGCAGTAATATTTTTCAGCAAAGTGAGATCCAATGCTACCACCTTTGCCGCATATATGCTCGTAATAGCCCACGGATTTTACGGACTAAATTTCCTCAATATGTGGACTCCGCTTCTCGGCGTTTTGATATATTGCATCGTGATGAAAACACCGTTTTCGGAAAAGGTGCACGTCGCCTTGTTTGCGACCGCGCTCGGCCCGTTCATCTCTGATTTCGTGTTTCGCTATACCTTGGGCGATAGCTTCGATCCCGTAAACCCGAAAGCAACGATTCTCGGTGTCGTTCTTGCCGTTTTGTTTGGTATCGCCGCAGGATTCGTCGTTCCCGCGCTTTTACCCGGAACGACAGCAATGCATCGTGGCTTCAATATGTATAAAGCAGGACTTGCAATCGGAATAATTGGTATTTTCGTCTACTCGTTTATGTATCGCTCACTTGGAATAGAAGCGCCGTCAGTTGTTCCGATCGATAACCCCGAATATTATTCAATGCCCTATGCCTTCCGCGGGTTTATAAACGTATTCTTTATCGTGCTGTTTTCAGCCTCGATATTAATTGGATATTTTCTCAACAACAGAAGCTTCCGCGGATATAGAGAGCTTTTGAAATGTACGGGATATGGAACCGACTTTCTCGATAAATACGGAATGCCCGTTTGTCTGATCAATATCGGTGTCTATGGTTTCTGTATACTTGCATACCTCAACGTGATATTCATTCTCCCCGAAATATTCCCGTTCTTGCCGAAGGGCGTCGGATTTACAGGCCCTACAGTAGGTGTTGTGTTTGCCGCATTGACGTTCTCCGCCGATGGACAACAACCGCGTACAGTTGCGCCGATCCCGCTCGGATACGTGTTGCTCCTTGCAGTAGTGTGCGGAATTTGTTCAATACTTGGGATGGATATCCCGTGGACACTTTCGACCCAAGGCTATATCAATGGTCTCGCGTTCGCAACGGGACTTTGCCCATTTGCAGGGAAATATGGTTGGAAAATTGGAGTTCTCGCCGGCTTTTTGAGCGCAATTATTTGTACATCTACCGCGGCAATGCATGGAGGCTTCGTGCTTTATAATGGAGGCTTTAACGCAGGGCTTACCGCGCTTGTTCTACTACCGATCCTTGATTACTATAAAATAAAACCGAAACACGAAGACGACGTATAAAACGAATTGCTTCCTTTAGCTTTACTCTAAGGGAAGCAATTTTTTAATACTTATATGTCGAATACGTCACCGTCGTATATCTCTTTTTCGTCGTCTGGGAACACGTCGCCCCAATAATCGGGCGAAAGTTCGCGAAGTGTCTTGAACAAAATCTTGTTTTCCTTGTTTGAAACGGCAACCTTAACGCTGTCACCCCAATAACGAAGCCTTTCTTGACAAATCCCGCAAGCAGTAAGTATCTTTGCTTCCTCTTCATTCGAGTCACGCGACACACAAAGCGAGTGCGTTATCTTATAGTTGTATTTCTGCGCTTCGCACATTGCCCCTGTTTCCATACAAAGTCCCGCGGCAGCATTAAATGACTCTAAAGCAACGCTTATGAGCATTCTTCCATCCTCGGTATAAAGGACGGCGCATCCACCCCAACCGCTCGGAAACCGCTTGTCGAGAAAGTCGAGTGCTGTTGAATACATCATCTCGCCCAAAACAAAATCGTTCATAATGATCTCCTGATGAATTAATAACCTTATTATATAATAATAACCAAAAATTTTCAATACCTGTGTAAAAGTAAAAATAAATATGATAAAAAAGGAAGATGAAAATTCATCTTCCTTTTTTTACATGAAAATAATTATTAAGATCATTCAGCTCTTTGGAATCTTGTTCCTGCAGCTGTGAATGTATCATTGACTTCCAAATATGTAAGGTCTCTTGTGGTGTCTTCACTTGTTAAGATCAACGTACGAGTATGCTCATCAAAAACCCAAGTGAAGCTTTCGGTTTTCTCATCATATGTAAGTGTACCTGTGTGATCATCATTTACTACAAGTTCATATTGATTATAGTAATCATCAGGTGTCTTCCATTTGCCGATTACCTTGTGTTCAACTGATTCATCTCCACCGCCACATGCAACCAAAGACAAGCACATTACTGCCACAAAAAGAATTGCAATTATTTTTTTCATAGTCGAATTACCTCATTTTTTGATTATTTTATATTTTACCAAAGGTCAAACTCAAATTCGAGCTTCTTGTCAGCCGTGCGGTATTTCGGGTCGAGCGCAGGTCCGCATGAGTTCGAACCAACACCGGACATATATCCGTCAACGTTGACCGTGATCGCATCCTCGTATTTCAAAAGATGACGATGTGTGGCATTCGTAAGCTCTTCAGTGGAGTAGTGCTGAGCGTTAAAGCTAAACTGTCCTCCAAGCTTTATAACATCACCGATAGAAGCATATGTAACACCATAGTGTGAGCCGTTTTCTTGCGGGAACAAATAGGGCTCGTGGTTTTCGGTAGCCGTCGTTCTGTGAAGGTCGATGTATGAAGCAAGATGCTTGTCGCAATAGCTTTCCATCGGACCGTAGCCATAATACTTAACCTTGTCGGAAATTGGGTTTATCTTGAACTCAACACCAAATCTCGGTAACCACGCCGCGTTCTCGGCAACGTCACCGCTTAACTTGATGCGAACACCGTTGCTGTCCCCAAATGTATATGTGATCATTCCGCGGAAGAAAGGTGCATTAGCGGGTGCTGACATCGAGATGCTTGCAACAACAGTCACGATACCGTCCGTAGTTTCCGTACTGAGTGAATAGCATTTCACACCTGCATCAAGGAATCCGGAATCTTTCCAAGCACTCTTGATATACATATCGTTATCAGTCAGCGCACGTTTCACATTCGGCATGATCGGAGTTACCAAAAGCTCCTTCGACGCTTTTTTCATCGAAACAATAAGTCCGCGCTCCTTCGAGATCTTGAATATCGTGCCGATAACGTCGACCGAATAGTATTTGTCCGTCTCGGTCATTCTGACACTGTGACGAATATAGCTCGGCTTGCTGAACGTTCCGAGATGGAATTGTCTGAATCCGACCGAGTGACCTGCTTTGAGTACACCGTCATCTTCTTTTTTCTTCAATTCGAAGAATATCTGCGCATCACCGTAAAGTGTGCTATCATCAAAAATTATATCAAATACCTTTGTTTCCTGAGGTGCAATGTCAAGCTCGTCGATCTTTCCTTCGAGAATGACCTTTCCGCTGCATTTTATAGTGTATTCGCCATAAAGGTCTGAAAGCGACGTAAAATAGCGAAGGTTTTTGATGGTCAATTTGTGGTTTTCATAAGAAGCCGCAAACGGTTTTATCGCTTGCTTGAGCTCACGAAGTCCACCGTGCGGTGTTCTGTCGGGATAAACGAGCCCGTCAACACAGAAGTTACCGTCGTGCGGATATTCGCCGAAATCACCGCCATAGAGGTAGTTTCCGTCCTTCTTAACGCTGTGATCACACCATTCCCAAACACATCCGCCGAAGAATCTGTCGTCCGAATAGATAGCTTCCCAATATTCGCGCAATCCTCCGGGGCCGTTGCCCATAGCGTGCGCATATTCGCAAAGGAAAAACGGCATCTTGTCACGCCCGTCGGCAATCAATTCCTTGCAACGATACGGCGCGGGATACATATAGCTTTCAACGTCAACCGTGTCAGGCCATTGCTCACCGATGTAAGTCATATTTGCACCCTCATAGTGAACAAGACGTCCGTCGGCGTATGAACGAATAAGAGCGGTCATCGCCTTTTGGTTTCTGCCGATACCCGATTCGTTTCCGAGTGACCAGAATATGATCGATGGGCAGTTCTTGTCGCGTTCTACCATCTTGTGACATCTGTCAATATAAGAGGATGTCCAATCAGGATCGTCCGAAAGTGTGTTCCAACCAACCTTTTGCATTCCGTGACACTCGATATCACATTCCAAAATAACGAGGAATCCCATCCTGTCGCAAAGATCGACGAGATATCTGTCGGGCGGATAGTGAGACGTACGAATAGCGTTGACGTTATGCTCTTTCATAAGCGTGAGATCCTTCAATATCGCGTGACGCGGCATATTGTGACCGTAGATAGGATGGCTGTCGTGGTGGTTGACACCCTTGCATTTTATCTTTTGTCCGTTGAGATAAATAACTCTGTCGATTATCTCAATTCTTCTGAATCCGATAGCAAACGAAATAAATTCACTTCCGCATCTGAGCGTCAAATTGTAAAGTGACGGCTTCTCGTCGCTCCAAAGCTCGGGGGCATCAACACTAAAGCGGGGCGTTGTTGTAAAGTCTGCTAAAACTTCACCGCTTGGGCTCGTCAGCTTGTATTCAACCTTCGCTTCAGCATTAAGTGACGTCAAAACGTTAATATATCCAACTGAGAAATCTTCTGAAAGCGTAGCGCGAACGAAAACGTCCTCAACGTGTATCTTGTCGCGTTTGAGTATGTAGCAGTCGCGGAAAATGCCCGAAAGACGATACATATCTTGGTCTTCGAGATATGAACCGTCGCACCATTTTACAACGAGAACGCGAATTTTGTTTTCACCAACTACAGCAACAGGAGTGATATCAACCTCGCTCGTTGCGTGAGAAACTTGGCTGTATGCTAAAAATTCGCCGTTTACCCAAAGATAATAGCACGAATCAACACCCTCAAAGTTGAGATAAAGCTTTTTTTGAAGGTCTTCCTCAGTGAATTTAACTGTTCTTTCATAAAGTGCGCACGGGTTTTCGTCGGGAACGTGCGGCGGATCGATGGGGTAGGGATAACGAATGTTCGTGTATTGCGGAATATCGTATCCACGGTCGAGATACATCTGCCAGTTCGAAGGAACTGCGATCTTCTCAAAATCATATCTTGCATTTTCGTTAAACAGCTCAAACGAGCTGAAATATTTGAAATCCCATTCACCGCAAAGAGAAAGATAATATTTTGAATCCTCGCGTTCGAGAGAGAGGCTTTTCGCCTCACTCTCAAACGGAATATAATATGATCTTGAATTTTTTGTGCCAAAATTTAAAACATCAAGACTTTTGTGAAAAACTTTCATAGCTTTACTCCAAAAAATTATTTAGCAACAATGTTGAAAATTCTGTTTTTAACGTAGATCTTTTTAACGATAGTCTTGCCGTCGAGCTGATCCCCGAGCTTTCCGCTATCGATAATTGCCTTAAATGCAGTATCCTCGTCGCAGTCAGCGGGAACGGAAACCGTACCTTTCATCTTGCCGCAAAGTTGAATAGCGATCTCAACTGTCGAGTCAACCGTCTTTGCTTCGTCATATTCGGGCCAAGGTGAAACAGCCAAAAGCACTTTTGAGCCGAGCATCTCGTTGATCTCCTCGGAGATGTGCGGAGCGAACGGACAAAGGAGCGAAATGAAGATCTTCAATTCGTCAACTGTCAAAGAACCATGGTCGAATATCTGGTTGATAAGAGTCATCATAGCTGCGATAGCAGTATTAAACTTCATATCCTCGATATCTGCGCTGACCTTTTTGATCGTCTTGTGGAACGCTGTTTCCAATTCGGGAGTTACACCGTTTCCTTTTGCAATATTAGTGAGTTCTGCAACTCTGTCGAGAAATCTCTTGCATCCTTTAACGCTGGAGTCATTCCACGGAGCAGCGCTGCCGTAGTCACCCATAAAGAGTACGTATACTCTGAGCGTGTCAGCACCGAAAACATCAATAACATCGTTAGGGTCAACAACGTTTCCGAGCGATTTACTCATCTTAACACCGTTAGCACCGAGCACCATACCTTGCGCAGTACGCTTCGCATAAGGCTCAGCAACGGGAACGGCACCGATATCATAAAGGAATTTGTGCCAGAAACGGCTATAGATCATGTGACGTGTTACGTGCTCCATACCACCGTTGTACCAGTCAACGGGCATCCAATATTTGAGCTTTTCTTCAGAAGCAAGAGCATCGTCGTTGTGCGGATCTATGTATCTCAAGAAGTACCAAGAAGAACCTGCCCACT
>JAZRTU010000178.1:0-11946 GCA_045652185.1 Eubacteriales bacterium
AATAGTCGCCGTTATGGGAGCCGTCGATATTATCGACGTCGTTCGGGATATCGATCACCGAGATACACGGTACGTTCTCGGCGAAAGTTGCGAACAAGTGGCCCGTTTTATTCTTGAAATCGGGGGTTTCAGCTATTGTGAAGCCTTCACGGAACAGGTCGTTCGATAGTGAGATCGTGAAGTGGCCACGAAGCTGGGTTACATAGGAGATCGCGAAGAGCACTGCGATGAAGGTGAGGATAAGCGACAAAAGAAGCCACCACAGATTCATTTTGAAGAACTCCCAAAAGAGTGCCCATCGTTTATTTTTATCAAAATAGAGTCCTATGCTTGAGGCAGTCATTTCGAAATCTTTGCGCTTTTTTAATCCCATTTCGCGCATTTCTTTTCGAAGCTTTTTTCTGCCTTTCTTTATTTGGCGGACTTCATCTCTTGTTAGGACTTCGCCCGCGCGTTTTTTCTTTATCAGTCGGCGCTGTTTTTTCGGTGGTTTAACTTCGTTACTCATATGAAATCACCAAAACTACATTTCTTCCTTCGCCAGATAGTCGAGAATCATTTCGTTCTCGCTGACGAGGACACCTACCATTGTGCCTGATGAACAAGCTGCGCCGTTTGTCGAGAGCCACATGACCTGCTCGGGGGTATCGGCATTCTTGGCGAATACGACCAAGCCTTTCTTTTTGAGCGAACGTAACGCTTCCTTGCCCTCGTTAGTCATATACATATCGGGAGCGAGGCGAACGTGTTTGAAGCCCGTTGCGATGAGGTATTCGGGGGAAAGCTGTTCGTCGGGGTGGTAATCATCCAAGACGAGAGTTATTCCGTTTCTAAGGTAGCGCTCAATTGTGGTTATAGTTGCTTTGTTTGCAGAACGCACAACTGATTCGGGAATCGTCAAAAGGAGTTTATCCTTCGGGATCGGTTGATCCTCGAACAAGGATGTGAACTTTGAAACCGGAACGCTGAGTGTATAGAACTCGGGGATCATTTGCAAGATCAAGCCTTCATAGGTGATATTGCAGTTTTCCATTCGAAGTATCGTATCCGAAGCCTCGTAGAGAAAATAGTTTGTTAGGTCCTCGATGAGATTTGTACGTTTGAAGAGTTCACGCAATTCTTCTATATTTTCGACATCGCCCGGTCTGTTCAATACGCCGCCGAACCAAGGTTCTGCTTCATAGAACGGAAAATATTTATTGTTTTCGCAAGCAAGGGGGCGGTATTTCAAGCCCATTACTCTATCTTCGCGACGTTCAACGAGCGGGATCGTTGTCGGGAGTGTTCTTGTATATACGATATATTTTTGATAAACTGCTTTACACGCTTCTTTTGCGGCTTTGAATACTTCGACAAGCTCAGGTGACCAAAATGAACCTGATTGAGCGATTATTTTTTCGTAGGCGATTTCAAAAGGTATTTCGGAACGTGTTTCTGATGCCAAACGGTCGAGTTCCTTCGCAATTCCGACTATTTGCGCCGGTGCGCTGATATCGCTCGATAATCTGCCGAGGGGGTAGCCTGTTCCGTCCCAACGCTCCATATGCTGTTCACAGCATTCACGCATTATGAGCCACGGGATATTTTTCGTTGGGCGCTCTTCAAGCTCGCCTTTGCGGCGCTCTTTTGCACGAGCTGATTTTTCTTGGAGAGAGGCGACGAGCAACCTGCCGTCGGTCGTATATTTTCTATATACTGCGATCTCTTCCTCGGTGAAGTCGGATTGGATAAGTTGATATTCGGGTGGTACTAATGCTTTTCCAAGCTGATGGTACAAGCCGCATTTATACATTACGTCGGCATACTGCCCTTTTATTCGCTCTTTTCCGATTTCTGTATTCCAAGCGAAGTTCATCTTTACTGCTTGAAGAAAGAGCGCTTGGGTATATGCAGCAATTCTAACCGATTGCTGTCTTATGATGGGCGCAAGTCCACGAAATGCTTCGTCCCATGTTTCATATTCTTTACGTTTCCAATTCTTCTCTCTCAAAGCAATATCATCCTTTTATTATCTTTGATAGGTTATTCGACGATATCATCTATATCTGTATCGTCGGTTATATCATAATCAACGATCGGGGTATTATCGCCTGTTTTATTTTTCTTTATTATGTAGTAAACTATCAATCCCACAAGCGCAACGTTGAGCGCGATGCTCACCCAAAATAATGCTATCATTAATCTATGGGACGGGATATTACAATAGTCATCGGTCGGTTCTACTTCTACTACTTTTTCTATTTCTACGATCTGCGCTTTTTTCAACGTCTCGATCTCTTTTGTTATCGTATCAAGATACGTTTTTAATTGGAGCGCGCAGGAGTCGATCTTTTCTTGGTCGCCGCTATCCAATGCGGTTTGGTAGCCACTATAGACTTCGAACAATTCTTTCCAAAGCTTCGCGAGGTTTTCGTTTGTTATATGATCCTTTATAGACTGGATAACCGTTAAAAGCTCGTTTACTTGGAGTTCGATCAAATTCGCAATTGCGGTTCTGATATTTTCGGTTGCGACATTAACTTCTTCTTGAACCGTTGAATTTAATGCTGCTTCGCCCGCTTTTATTGCTTTTTGAAGCTCGGCGTAGCTGATATTAGTATATTTTTTTGAGTCGAGACCTTTGGCTATTGCCAACTGTTTATCGAGCTCTATGTAATCAATTATATTTTGGGCGGGAACGAGGTTAGTTATTGCTTTTGACAATGCTGTTGCCGCTTTATCAACTGTATTTTGATTATCGCTGCCTCTTGCGGATATGGCTGAGATATACGCGGAATTTAGTGTTTTCCACGAATCGATCGTATAATTCTTTTGTTTGAGCCCTTCTGCAATTGCGATTTGTCTATTGAGTTCTTTATAATCAACGCTTACATCTACTTTTGCGTTTTCAAGCTTCGCTATCGCGTCCTTCAAGCCTTTTGCAGCTGAGTCGATCGTTGATTGCGAGGTGCTTGTTTTTGCGGATTTAGCGGTATTTAGCGCTTTTTTGAGAGCTGACCAACTTGACGTTGTATAATCTTTTTCCGTTAGGTTTTCAGCGATCTTTATCTGCTTCAACAACTCGTCGAGGTCTATTTCGGGTGTTGTTGGGATCTTTTCAAGTTTTTTTATTGCGATATCCAACGCATTTGCAGCGTTGTCTACTGCGGTTTGGGTTTGAGCGTTTTGCGCCAAAATTGCACTATTGAGCGCAGATTCAAGGGTTGACCATGTTTTTGCGGTGTACTCGAGCGGGTTTAGTGCGTTTGCTTTATTTATAAGTCCGATGAGGACTGAATAGTCAAGTTTAGGTTTTACTGTTACTTTTGAAATGTTTTCGGTTTGCGAAGCGCCGTTTTCATCTAATTGATAGGTAAGTTTTACATCACTTGATGCGCCTACTTTCGCGTTATTTGAAAGCTTTAATTTAAGTTGAACTATAATTTGTCCTTTGCCTAAGCCTTCGCAAGTAAAGCTCAAATTCTCTTGGTCATAATTTTCAAGGTATTTGAACTCGTTGATTTTTCCATCTTTTGATTCTGTTTTTAATATTACCGTTACTTTTTTTTCTGAGAAAAGTCCGAGGTCGGTTAGTGTGAATTTTCCGACGATCTTATTGTAACCCTCGGAAGTTGTTCCATATATATGTTCTATTATTATTTCTTCGCCTTGGAGTACATTATAGACAGGTTCTACTGCCGATACATTGATGGTTACCAAGGAGAGTGTCGATAGTGCCATTACCACGGTGAATAAAATAGCTATTATTCTATTTCTTAGTTTCATATGCTTTTTCCTCGATATATTTTTTCGCGACCCGACATACTGAGCCGAAGCACAGTATGTCGGGATATTCACCGTTTTGTTATGTATTAAAGCGATGCTTTATATTATTTTACGGATACTTTGCGCTTTTTGATAACTACTGCAGCACCGAATGCGGATACGATTGCGATTGCAATGAGTATGAACAAAGGTGCGTTGTCACCTGTGTCGATTTCAACAGGAACGAGAGCTGCGATTGCTGCTTTGAGTTCTTCTGTCTTATCATCAACTTCTTTTTGAGTTTCTGCGTTGTCGATAAGTGCTACGGCTTCATCGTATACTTTCTTCATTGCTGCCCAAGATTCAGGTGTGTAGCCATCTTCTTTAAGGCTATCAGCGATAGCGATTTGTTCTAAGAGCTTGCTGTAGTCGATTACTACTACGCCGGGTTTGAGAACGAGAGCTGCGATTGCTGCTTTGAGTTCTTCTGTCTTAGCATCAACTTGCTCTTGTGTTTCAGCATTGTCAACAAGTGCTACTGCTTCTGCGTATACTTTCTTCATTGCTGCCCAAGAATCTTCTGTATAATCAGCTTCGTTGAGGTCGCCTGCGATAGCGATTTGCTCTAAGAGCTTGCTGTAGTCGATTACGGGTTTAAGAACGAGAGCTGCGATTGCTGCTTTGAGTTGATCTGCCTTTACATCAACTTGCTCTTGAGAAATTGCATTGTCTACGAGAGCTACTGCTTCTGCGTATACTTTCTTCATTGCTGCCCAAGAATCTGCTGTATAATCAGCTTCGTTGAGACCTGCAGCAATTGCAATTTGTTCTAAGAGTTTTGTATAGTCGATCTTTTCTTCCGGAATTACGTCACCCTTACCAAAGAGTTTGATTCCGAAGGATGCTTCTTTAACTTGAACATCTACGGAGAAGTCATAGCCAAAGAATGTTCTTGCGATGAATTTCTTGAGGCCGTCTCTGGAGATTCCATATACAGCATCTGCATCCATGTATGAACCGAGCGATCTGCTTCCGCGGTCGATATCGAGCGTGCGGAGACCGTATGCGATTACTTTACCGATCTTATCGTAGAGGCTTTCGAGCTCGAGCACTTCATCTTTAACTACGGAATCAAGAGCAAGTCTTGTTACCATAGCTTCAAATGAATCATCACGGTCGAATTTCTCTAATGCTTTGATAAGGTCATTTACTGTGAGTCTGTTAAACTCTGTTGCGAGTTTATTGATTTCACCTGTTGCATAATACTCATTGATACCTTTGATGAGACCGGCGTTCTTAGAGGAGCCAAGGCCATCAGCGAGGATAACGCTGAACATTACTGCATAATCAGTGTTAGTCCAATCAACAAATACGTTTGCATCTGCGGAAGCTGTCAAATAGATATCATTACCGTTTTTGCCGTGTTTAACGTATACGTTGATGTCTGCTGTGATTGTTTTTCCGAATTCTGCGAAGAGGTCAACAAGATAGTTTATATTCTTATCGTTGCCTTCTACGAATACGCGGAGTTCTTTATCCAATGATGTTTTGCCGTTTGCGAGGCTTGCGGTGATATAGTCACCTTCATCTACGTGTTCAAACTCTGCTGCCCACGGTTTTGTCAATACGTTGTATTCAACAACAGGCTTGCCGTTTGCGATTGCTTCGCTGATTGCTGTGAAGTCAAATACATCGTCAAGAATTGTGTTAAGGAGATTGGAGAGTGCTTCGGAGTCGATCATTGCGAGAACTTCGCCGAGAAGCGCATCTTTTCTGTTTGTAGATGTGTAGATACCAATGAGATCATGAACAGAGATGTTATAGATCATATTGCCATCGATTGCGAGATAGTTGCTGGAGTAACCATTGAAGAGGAGGTCACATGCGATATCCAAAGCGATGCTCGGGATGTTGGGCATTGATCTCAAATCGAGTACGTCAGCGTTAAGGGTGATATCGATGTTATCTTCTGTTTCAACTACTTTGAAGTATTCGTTTTCAACAACACCGTTTGCGTTTTGAACATAACCGGATTTAATATACTTTGTTACGTCTTGTGCATATTTACCAGCAACGATAATAGCATCGCCGGAAACTTTGCCTGTTACTGTTCCTACATGATCGTCGCCCATGTAGCTATCGATAACAACAGTTTTTCCGTTACAGATAAGGTTACCCTTTACTGTGAAGCCGTTAAGGTTAAGGATCGTTGTTGTATCAACAACGAGGTCTCCCTCAACATCGGAGAGAAGGAGTACAAATGCTGTGCCTTCGATCTTGTCGAGTTTTGCGCATACATCATTTGTTAAACCGATCTTATTGGTTATACCATTTGCATTAATGTCTATGAAGAGAGCTTCATAATCATTATCGAGGTTATCAAGAGCAACCTTGAACGCTACTTTGATGCCTGTTTCTTTTTCAGCAATGATATTGCCGAGTTCACCAAGGTTGAGACCGTTGATGAGTTTTTCGATTGCAACGATTCCGCTAGCGGTTGCAGATGTTTCATCATATACAAACTCTGCATTTTTATAGAAGTTAACTATACCTTGGTATGCTGTTTGAACACCCTTGATAGAAGAGATATTAACGTCTACACCGAGTTTTTTGAGTGTGTTTTCGAATGTTTTAACTGTGATGTCACCTGCGAGGAGAGGTTGGATCATGTTATCAACAAACATTGCGGAAACTTCACCGTTAACGTCGTTGATGTTATTAATTGTAATTTGTTCTGTTACGAGAAGAACTGCGAGCATAGCTTCGTAAACTTTTTGCGGCATATTGAAGGATGCGCCAAAGCTGCCGTTACATTCGAAGCTGAACAAGCTGCGGAGCTCGCCTGCCAATGCATTTCTTACTTCAACGATTTCAGCGCTTACGCCGCCGAGAGTTACGTAGAAATCAAGGTCGATTACGTCGTCAGACGCGAAACCGAGTTGCATTGTAGATTCAACGAGTTTTCCACCGAGAGAATTGTTTGCACCGGCAATAACGGAGCCGGAAAGCTTCATATTGTTGATAGAGCCGTTAGAGTTGATCGCTTTGATGAGAGCTTCGCTTCCAAAGCCGCTGTTCATAAACATATCAACGAGAGTTTGGAGGTGAACTTTGCTATCTTGCAAGAAGCCATTGCCATCGATTCCAACATAAGGATAGTGACCTGTGATAACGCCTTGAGCAATGCCCATTACTGCGCCTGCGAGTGCGTTGGGTTCAGCCGCATTGATCTTGAGAACGATGGAGTAGGAACCGTCTGCTGCTTCTACGAGCACGAAGGAAGCTGCGCCGGCACCTGCCGCTTGGTTGAGCTTTTCAACATAGTTGATGAGGTCTTCACGAAGAACGTAAACTTTTTCAAGAGTTACCTTGAATTTACCATTAGCAAGTTTAGAGAGGTCTTCATCTGTGAGTGAGTATGCTTCGCCGTTATAGAGAACACCGTTGATATAATAATCGTAACGATATTCGGGGTTTGTGCTTTGAGTAAAGTTAATGATTCTGTCGGAGAAGTTAACTGTTTGGTCTTCCATTCCGGGAACAGAAACCTTGAAGGACTTGTATGACCATGAGAACTCAAAGTCTGTTTCGTCGATGTCGCCAGCTACTTGACCGATGAGAGCTTTGATAGCTTTTTCGTTATAGTCAGTTGTGTAGTAGTCAGAGTTAAGGTCTTTAACTGCTGCATTGATCTTATTGAGGATATCGTTTACAATTGCGGAATCAACTTTGTTATCCTTGTTGATAGTGCCAGATGTAATGATAACTGTTTGACCGCCTTCGATCGTCAAAGTTACTTTGAAAGCAACCTTACCGTCGGAAACGATTACGATAGAAGAATCTTCGAGGTACAAGTCACCAACGGAGGTGATCTTTTGAGTTGTACCTTCGCTTTGGAGTGCAGCTGTGAGAGCAGCAAGCTTATTGCTTGTGAGATCGATTGCCGCATTGGGAGCAGAAAGGTTCTTCATATAGGAAGCCATTTCTGTTTCAAGGGTTGTAAATCTTTCGAGATATCTCGGGATATCTGCGGGATCAACCATTTGGTCAGGAACAGCGTTCATGATGCTTTCGAGTGCGCCGAGTTTTTCAGCTGCGGTGAGACCAGGTTCTGCACCGAGGAGCTCTGTCATATAGCCGGAGAATTTATTTACTTCGTTTATGATAGATGCACTGTTTTGATAGTAGAAGTAGAGCTTATCGGAAGCTTGATTATATTTTGCAATAATTTCGTAAAGCTCAAGGTTACCTGTTTTATTCAAGCAGTTTGCTGCGATGTCATTCAAAACTTTTTCATATTTAGCTTTGAGCAATGCATCTTTTGCATCGTTTGCATTGAGCTTTGTGCTCTTAACGTATCCTTTGAGGATATCGATCATTGTGCTGTTAAGAAGCTCGAGGTTGCCGCTTTGACCAGCGAGAGCGTTAAGAACGGAAAGTTGTCCTTTAGACTCATTGTAGAGAACGTCTGCGAGGTTAGCCGCGTTAAGAACTGTGTCTTTATCAAAGTTCGAGAGAGTAAGACGATAAGTAACAGTTACACTGTCATAGGAAGGCGCTGTGATCTCAACTTCGTTTTTGCCTGCAAAGTAGCCAACTGTTCCGGTGGAAAGTTTGTAGCTATAGGGAACCCAAACGAGGCCTTCGTAACTGGATTCGTAGTTACCTGCGGTAAGTTTACCGTTTTTGAGGACTACGAGTTTATTTTTGTTGTCGGGGTAACGAACGTTTACAGCAACGTTATTTGTCAACGCGCCGGAATTGAGGATAGCAGCACCTTTACCGGAGAGGTAATTGTCAGCTACGATCTTATAGAAGTTAGAAGCAGTATATGCTTTACCTTCTTTGCGTGTGATATTAACGTCTTCAACAACTTTTATTTGAGAGCCTTGAGCATAAACTGTACCGTTAACGGTATAATCGTATGCTTTCAAGATGTCGCTGTGAGCGGGGAGAATTTCAACAAATCCGTAGGGAACAACGTGTGTTCCGTTGTAATCTGTTTTTACTGTAAAGTTTTTGGGTGAATATGTGATAGTATAGGTAAGGTCGCTTACGAGAGTTTCTGTAAGAAGAGACTTTTCTACGTTAAACTTACCGTCAACATACACGCCTGCCCAATCAGTAGTAAGAGCTTTATTCACGATACCGCTTGCATCAACTGCTGCAAGAATATCTGCTGCAGTAGTGCCTTCGGCGAGTGTGATAACTGTTTGAGGTTTAACAGCATATTCAACAACTTTATTGTTTTCAACAACGTTGAGAACGAGTTTAACTGTTACGTCAAACATACTCATATTGTATCTGATAGTAGTGGAAGCAACGCGGACCTCTTCTTTAGCTGTTACTTCTGTGAACACGCCGTTTGTGAATGCAACCAATGTTTCCAATGTAACATATTCTGCTTCTGTTGCGCCGTCTTTAACGAGCTTTTCTTCTGTAGCAGACCAATCCATTGCGGATACTGTGCTGAGAAGTGCGATAGCTTCATTAATGTTTGTTTGGAGAAGTTTGAATGTATCTTTATCTTCACCATCGGGTGCGTAGCTGATAACAGTATTCCAAAGGGGAGCGGAGATGATATTTTGCAAATGAGTCAATGTTTCATCAACAGCTGCTTTCAAAGCAGCACCCTTGTTAACAAGGAACTCAACTTTATTGTCAGCTGCTTTATACTCTTCAACCAAAACGGTGAGGTCGAGTTTGTCGCCGTTTGCCTTCATTTGTGCATCCAATTTCTTTGTAGAATCGTTGGCTGCATCACTGCTCCATGTAAGGTAAGGTTTTTGACCGAAAAGTTCGATCTGATAACCTGTTGTAGCAAGAAGGTACATTGTAGGCATTGCTTTTTCGATTACAAATGTCTTACCTGTAATCGAGCTGAGTTGTTGCAATGCATCCAAAGCGTTATACAAGCTTTCGGGAGCTGTCAACAAGAGATTTTGCAAATCTGTGTCGATAGCTTTATCGAGAGCATACTCTACGTCAACGGAGAATGCGTTGCCGTTATAAGAATATGTACCCTTACCGTCTGTGAGTTTTACGGTTTCTTTCACTGTTTCACCGACCATAATTTTTGCGGAAATTGCATTCCACACGTTACCGTGAGAATCTTTGTGGGATTTCACAACAACTGTCTTAGTGTCTGAGTCAACAGAGATCAAGTTATCATCAGCAGTAGGTTTTTGGTAGTTAATGTTTCCACCAACCAACACACCGGAGCCGATGAGGTCTTTTTCTGCTTCTGTGAGATCAGCGTAGTTATTAACTACAACCTTACCAACAGAGACAGTTTCCGATTCGCCATCTTTAGCGAATACAGTAAGAGCGAACATAGGAGTAAGCAAAGGCAAGATCATTGCCAAGGTCAAAACCCATATTTGCGCTCTTTTGATGAATTTGGAATAGTTACTCATTATTCCTGCGCCTCCTAATTTTATTTCAATTTATATTTATATCATAATAAATTGAGAAATAATGATTTTTTGTCTTGTTTTGAGGTGCTTTTCCCTGCGTTTGGGCGCAAAAGGGCAAAGTATCCCATTAGACATAGTAATAATAACATACATTGAAAAAAAAATCAAGTGTTTTTACTCAATATTCATATTGGAATATATGGAAACACTTAAAAATAATATTAATGTTTTTGTACATACATAACAAAATAAACAATACATTTTTAGTATCCCCCCCCCGCAAAAAGTCAAGCGTTTTTTCTTTTTTTGTTTGTGGTTTAGACGAAGAAAGATCCCCGCCTTTTTTTGTTTGGCGAGGATCTTTTTTATCTTTTTGAGATCAATTCGAACTCGATTCCGACAACTCCATACTTTTTTTGTTCTTCGATTGAATAATACTGATTCATATCTTTGGCGTTTGCTTTTGGCAAGGCGTCTTTAGAATAGCCGCACTTTTCGAGCGGGAGTGTTTTATAGAGTGTTTCAAAGGAATCAAAGACGTGTAGTGCTATGACTTTCACGCTTATCATTTTATCTGCTTCATTACGATTGGAAAATACTATTGTATCATCGATCGAAACTGATCTTCGTTTTTCGTCGAACAATCTTAATTCTATCGTTTTTTTATTATTCCAAATCGAATAAAACGGCGAATCGTTCAATTGCATTTTATGGGTCATTATTATTTTCTACCTTTATTTGATTTAAATTAACTTTTTCCCTTTTGTTGCGCGTTTTCCGGCTTCAATGGAATTTGCGTTATATTGCTTTTCGCCCAAAACGAACGTTCCGTTTTCATCGGTTGCTGCCGCGAAGCCGACGCTATCGTTCTTATCGAATTTCATCCCGATTATTCCGACAGAGTTCTTTTTCAAAAGCTTTGCGCTTGCAGCATCAAAGACGACGCACATTCCCGTTTTTGAGATCAGAACTATTGACTGCTTATCTTTGATCGTGCTAACCAAGACAAGCTTATCTCCGTCGGACAATTTAGTTGCATCGGTGATTTTGCGCGAAGTGTCAAATTCGGACATCGCAACTCTTTTTACAAGTCCGCTTTCCGTTACAAACAACAGTTTTTCCTTCGGATTTTGATCGGAAATGATATACGCGATCTCGTCGCCCGTATTAAAGCCACTCACTTGTTCAAGCGGGACACCTTTATCGTTGTATCTACCCATTGGCACTGACAAAGCTTTGAATCGGTGACATTTGCCGTTTTCCGTAAACACATATAGCTTCCCTGTATTCATCGTTTTACAAACGTAGCGATAATCGTTCGGGATATTATCCTTATTGCGTTCAAAGGTTGCTTCGTCCACAAGCTTGATATATCCGAATCTGTTGATGAGCGCATATACCTTTTCTTCTTTGAGCTCAGGTTTTTTTAGAATGATCGCTTCAGCATCAACAATTTCGGTTTTTCTTTTTTGCGCATATTTCTTTTTGATCTCTTGGAGATCGGTTTTCATTTTGTTATTCAATTTCGTTTTGCTCGAGAGCAGGCCGCTATAGAGTTCGATATTCTTTTTGCACTTATCCAACTCTTTTATAAGCGAAGTCATCTCAAGCCCGATAAGCTTTTGCAATTTCATATCGAGGATAGCATCCGCTTGAGTTTCGGTGAATGAAAAGCTTTTCGCAATTTTCTCGCAACGCTTTGTTTTGAATTTGATTCCGTCCGTTATACCCTTCATCAAGCATTTTTTTGCCATAGGAAGTCGGAGGCCAAGCGGTCTTAGGAAGA
>JAZRTU010000179.1:0-2978 GCA_045652185.1 Eubacteriales bacterium
TGACAATTCTATTCTTTTTTGTATAATAATATCTGTTCGTTGCAAACGAATGGATATAGCGGGTTTGTGTAATGGTAGCACAGCAGACTCTGACTCTGTATGTGAGGGTTCGAATCCTTCTTCCGCTGCCAAATTATTCGACAAGTTTCGACTTGTCGTTTTTTTATCCAATCTGCAGGCTTGCATATCGTCTAAGATTGTAAAACGACCCTGCTTTTCATCACGCATCAATGTGTATTCCATGCATTTTGATAATACTCACGGATAACACCTTGATTTGTTATACTCAAGATTATTAAAATTACTAAGAAAACTTCTAATACCCCGTAGACAAAAATCTAACTCATACGAGTTGGATTTTTTTCATTTGATTTTTAAGAGTTATTGTGTTATAATATTAAAAAATCGAAAGGGCAATAATTATGTTTCTGAGTAAAAAAGGTTTTTGGAAAATAATGATAATGGCAATATGCTATTTTATATTAGGCGCGTTCTTAATTGTAATTGCGTCAATTTGTGCGTTGATCGGATTGGAATATAAATTAGCATTAATATTAGGCATTTTTATGTTTTTAATGATCGCACCGATCATTTGTTTCGGCAGATATGTAGAAGGTAAAGGTAAATTGATCAATATGGGGAATAAGCTTGTTCGTAATGACCTAAAGCCTGCTGAATTTATAAATGAATATAACACCTTGAAAAATTCAACAAATCTTATGATAAATAAACCGAGTTTCGAAGTGTTGCACCTTTTAGCTGTTGCATATGAGTCGTTAAGAGATTATGAAAATACCATTACAATAGTAAACGAAATGATCGAGATCGCACCAAAGAAGAAAAAAACCTTAGCCTTGATTATAAAAACGTCAATATTATTTTCTAATGACAAAAACGAAGAGGCTGAAGCTCTTTTTCAATCATTGCAAGGTGTAAAACTTGACGCATTAAGTTATTATATGTTGGATTCGGTGTTGAAAAGTGACCGCGCTCAAGCAAAAGGAGATTATAAAGTTGCCGAGACTTATAACTTGATGTTGCTTTCAAAATCTTTTCCCAAACTCGACGCCCTCGGAAAACTTTTCGTGCATAATTCTTTGGCTGAAATATACCTGAAGCTTGAAGAAATTGAAAAAGCTAAAGAACATTATCAGTATTGCATTGAATTTGGCGGCGAAACGGCTATAAAAACTAATGCGATAATAACGTTGGAAAAGTTGCATTGATTTTTATATATTTTAGAAAGCATTTAATACAATGAACGAATTGATAAATCATTATGATCAATTAATCATCGAGGGGAACGATCCTGTTTTGGACCCGCCCGAATTAAAACAGTATATGGATAAATGGGATGGTCCGCTGTTCTTGGAACTTCTCGCACTAAAAGAAACCGATTTAGTATTGGAGATAGGATGCGGAACAGGAAGGATATCTGTCAAAGTTGCACCGAAAGTTAAAAGCTTTTGTGGAATAGACATTTCAGAAAAAACTATTGAAAAAGCGAATGAACATCTGCATTTCGATAATATAAAGCTGGTTTGTACCGATTTTCTTGAATATAGTTCAACAGAAAAATTCGACCTCGTTTTCTCGTCACTAACCTTCATGCATATAAAAGAGAAATACGAAGCTATAATGAAAATATCAAACCTACTTAACCCTAACGGTCGCGTTGTCATCTCGCTCGATAAAAACAGGGAAACGTATATCGAATACGGAACAAGAAAACTCGAGATCTACCCCGACTCTACCGACGAAATAATTGCTCTAATGGAAAAAGTCGGATTGAAATTTATCGAAAAACACGAAACCGAATTTGCCTATATCGTAAAAGCAATAAAGTAATATATGATTGACAGTATAAACCGAATGTGATATACTTTACTCGAATAAAAAAATAAGGTGGTAAAAAAATGAAAGTTGCGATCCTAGGAACGTGGCACGTCCACGTTGTAGAATACACCCAAAAAGCTCTCCAATTCGGCGAAGTGATTGGTTTTTATGAAAAAGACGATAAAATGGCGGAAAATTTCCAATTGAAATTCGACCTTCCTCGCTTTAATACACTCGACGAGCTTCTCGAAAGTGATGCCGAAGGTGTAATCGTTTGCTCTGCTTCTTGTGACCATACCAACGATATTATTAGAGCCGCAAATGCGAAAAAGAATATCTTCACCGAAAAGGTCCTCGCATTGACCGACGAGGATTGTGAAAAGATAGAAAAAGCAGTGAACGAAAACGGAGTGTCGTTTACTATCTCACTTTTCCAAAAATATAAAGCTTCACGTATCGCTGTAAAAGATATCGCTTCAAGCGGTGAGCTCGGAAAAATAAACTACGTCAGATTCCGTAACTGCCATTCCGGCTCAACTCGTAATTGGCTTCCTCTTCACTTCTTTAATAAAAAAGAGTGTGGTGGCGGCGCAATGATCGACCTCGGTGCCCACGGTATGTATCTCATCCATTGGCTTCTCGGAACTCCCGTCAGCGCAAGCTCCGCATTTACAGTAAGCTGCACTAATGAGACCGCGAACGCCAAAAACATCGATAACGTCGAGGATAACGCCGTAACGGTAATGACCTTCGCCGACGGTGCAATAGCAGTCAACGAAACGAGCTTCGTTTCCAATTATCCAATGGTGTATTTTGAAGCGCACGGCGAAGACGGCTATGTCCGTATGGAAGGCGAAAGAGTTTTCAAATCTTCGTCGAAAACAGAAGGCAAGCTCGTTGAGGTCGAACTCGGTGACTCCTTACCGCTTCCTATAGAACAGTTTATGACGGGTAATATCCTCGAGGGATGCTCAATGGAAGAAGCGAAAGCACTCACCCATATGATGACCTTGGCATATAATAATATCCAATAAACCATATATTAACTTACTACCTGACACCCTCAATGAAAACCATTGAGGGTGTTTTGTAAAAATACTTCCCTTGACAAATAACTATATCTAATGTATAATTAAAGTAAA
>JAZRTU010000180.1:0-2260 GCA_045652185.1 Eubacteriales bacterium
GACACCCTTGTTGCTTTCAAACAAGGGTGTTATTTTGTGCGTTTAAAAGGGCATCTCCTCGAAAAAATGGTTAGAAAAGATGTTTGAGAGCCTCTAAAGGAATACTTCTGTAAAATGTTGCTCTTTGATAGTCGAAAGGTATAAATAAGCAACAACAAAGCGACACATAAATACGAAAGTTTTGATCGAACTTTTTCAAAAGTTCGCGGGTGGAGGGCAGCGCCCCCGAGAAAAGTGACGGCATTGATACGTTACTTTTTTGCAATACGCCTCAAACAAAACGCGCGACTGATGGCGCGCCTTGGAATCCGGTAAACAAAAAAGACGGCTCGCGCCGTCTTTTTAAATTCGTGAAGAATGGTCGCCATAAGGCGACGCCTTGGTTTGATATGGTTGCAAAGCCGTGGCGTATCGAGGCTGTCACTTCTCGGGGGCGCTGCCCCACGTCCCCGCGATTTTTTAGAAAAAAATCGAGTAAAACTTTCGTAATTTATGGTGATGTAACTGTTCTTTTATACTCGCAGAAGGTATATTCCATATCTGTTTCGCTATCGGTCTCGGGATCGGTCATCATCGGTTCGCTTTCGCTGACGAGCATCCAATCCCCACTTTCGTCAAGATTCGGGAACGCGGCATCGCTTTCAAATGTTTTTTTGAATTTCGTCACATACGCGGTATCGCAATAGCGCAAGAGCTGCTCATAGACGCTTGTACCGCCGATAACGACGACGTCGTTCGTATCGTAGTCCTTCAAAATCTCGCCGAGATCATGGATTGAGCGCGCCATCACTGCGCCTTCGGGGTGATAGTCCTCACGCCTACTCAGGACGATGTTCGTTCTGTTTTTCAGCGGTTTTCCGTTTGGGAACGTTGCAAGCGTTGTCGAACCGAGTATAACGGTCTTCCCCGCTGTTAAGTCGCGGAAATGACGAAGGTCGTTTTTCACACGTGCGAGAAGCTCGCCTTTATAGCCGATCCCCCAATTATTATCTACTGCTACAACAAGCTTCATTACACTGCCACCTCGAATTTCCCGATCTTATCGCCGTGTTCGTAATTCTCGACGACGAAGCTTTCGGGGGTGAATTTATAGAAATCGGTTATCGTCGGGTCGAGCGTTACCTTCGGTGACTCGAGCGGAGTGCGTTTTATCAATTCTTCGACTATCGGGATATGGCGGTCATAGATATGGGCATCGGCTATGACATGGACGAGTTCACCGGGCTTTAAGCCTACCGATTGAGCTATCATCATCACGAGCGCGGCATACTGTGCCACATTCCACGCGTTTGCGGCGAGCATATCGTTGGAGCGTTGGTTGAGTATTGCGCACAGCTTATCACCTACGACGTTGAAGGTCATACTATACGCGCAGGGGTAGAGCGCCATTTCGTGAAGGTCCTCGAAGTTATACATATTAGTCATAATTCTACGGCTTGAGGGATTGTTTTTGAGGTCATGGAGCACGCGATCGACCATATCGAACTCACCGTCGCGGTATTTATGCTTCACGCCCATTTGGTAGCCGTATGCTTTACCGATCGAGCCGTTTTCGTCAGCCCAGCTATCCCAGATATGACTTCCGAGGTCTTTTATATTATTTGATTTTCTTTGCCAGATCCAGAGTATCTCGTCAACGGCGAGCTTCAAGTTGATCGGGCGGATCGTTATTAGCGGGAACTCCTTCGAGAGGTCGTATCTATTAACTACTCCGAAGCATTTTTTCGTATATGCGGGTGTTCCGTCGGGCCATTTCGGGCGCACCTTTTCGTCTACCCACGTTCCGTTTTCAAGGATATTTTTACATGTATTTATAAAAGCTATATCTGCTGATCCCATATTTGCGCTCCTTTTAGATTTCTAATTTATTTATTTTAGCATATATTTAATCTTTTTTCTATCTTTTTTCAAGAATTTATGAAACGATGTATGATTTTGGCGTTTTGCACAAAAAAACATTTTAAGTTTTGGGCAAATACTACAATGCCGTTATTGACAACTACGGGTGATATCGATATAATATTTTAGGTTTGAGTAAACCGTTGTAAGATTCCGAGGGAGACCTCGTTCACATACAAAAACTCCGAGCGTAAGCTCGTTTACATACAAAAACTCCGAGGGAGACCTCGTTTATATACGGCAGTGTAAGCTGCGATTTTTTTAAATATAATGCCCTGACTTTCGTCAGGGCTTTTTTGTTATAGGTTTACTGTTCCGTCGGAACAGATTATTTTTGTAAGCGATGTATTATCGAACACAC
>JAZRTU010000181.1:0-3916 GCA_045652185.1 Eubacteriales bacterium
GTTATAAATTAATAGTCACTATCAATTTGGATGGAAGAATATGAAAAAAGAGTATAATACGAAATCAAAAACGATAATAAAAAATATCTTTCGCGAGAACGTGGGAAAAGAGCTTACCTCGCGCGATGTGATCGAAATGACTCGCGGGATCGTCGGCGAAGCGACGGTGTATCGCCTTTTGAACGCTCTTTTCGATGATGGCATTGTCGAGCGCCGTTTGACCGATGCGGGGGCGGTATATACATTTGTCGAGTCGCATAGCGAGTGCGGTTGCGGGTTCCATCTTCATTGTGTCGGATGTGGGAACACCCTCCATCTTCGTTGCCCCGAGATGCGCGATGCGAGACATCATATCGTTTCCGAACACGGATTTGTACCGCTTGTCGAAACGACCGTTATCGACGGCTATTGCGATAAATGTAAAAAAACGGATATGGGGGTAGAAAAGCGATGAAAAAGGCAGCGCTGTTTCTTGCGCTAATAATGACATTTACTTGTATGCTTACAGCTTGCGAGCTGTCCGAGCTAAATATGGACGGTGTGAACGTTATATCTACTGTGTTCGTCGGATATGACCTTGCGCATCAAGTTGGCGGCGGCGAAGCGAACGTCAGCCTTCTTCTGCCCGTCGGAGCGGAGTCGCACACCTATGAGCCTACCCCGAGAGATATCATCAATATCTCGAAATGTGATATATTTATCTGTGTCGGCGGCGAGTCGGAAAGTTGGATAGATGAGCTCATCAGCGGTGAGAACGCACCGAAAAAGGTCATTCGTATGATGGACTGCGTTGAGGTTATCACCGAAGAACACGATCACGAGCATGAAACGGGGAAGATAGCATATGACGAACACGTCTGGACTTCTCCGAATAATACGATAAAGATCCTCGACGAGATAAAAAAAGCGTTCGTCGAGCTTGACGGAGAGAATAAAGAAATTTATGAAACCAACCACAGTAAATACAGAACCGAATTAGAGCTGCTTGACGGAGAGTTCCGCGAGTTTTTTGGTGGATTTGACGACCCAACACTCGTTTTCGGCGACCGTTTTCCCTTGCGTTATTTTGCTAACGAATACGGTATCGACTATTATTCCGCGTTCCACGGATGCTCGAGCGAGTCCGAGCCGTCGGCACAAGTTGTTGCGGCACTGATCGACAAGGTTAAAAACGAGAATATCCCCGCGGTGTTTTATATTGAACTGTCGAACCATAAGGTCGCCGACACCATCGCTGAGGCGACGGGAGCAAAGACGGCATTGTTCAATACGTGCCACAACGTAACGATTGCGGAATTTGAGGCCGGAGAAAGTTATCTCTCGTTGATGAAAAAGAATTTGAAAACACTAAAGGAGGTGCTTGGGTAGTTGGCACTGATAAAATGTGAAAACGTAAAGCTGTCATATGAAAACAGAACCGTCCTCGAGGGACTTAATTTCGAGGTCAATAGCGGCGACTATCTTTGCATAATCGGCGAAAACGGCTCGGGGAAAAGCACACTCGTGAAAGCACTCTTGTCACTAAAATCCGTTGATGAAGGAAACATCACGTTCGGTGACGGACTAAAGCGTAACGAGATAGGATACCTCCCCCAACAAGACGGCGCACGAAAGGATTTTCCTGCATCAGTAGGCGAGGTCGTTATGTCGGGGCTTTTGAATAAGCGCGGAATGATGCCGTTTTATAGCCGCGAGGGCAAAAAGAAGGCGGAAGAATGTATGAAAAGCCTCGGGATATGGGAGCATCGAAAAAAATGCTTCCGTGAGTTATCGGGCGGTCAGATGCAACGTGTGCTTCTTTCACGCGCACTTCTTGCAACGTCGCGGCTCATCCTTCTTGACGAACCTGTTTCGGGACTCGATCCCGTTGTTACGAACGATTTCTATAAAATAATCCACGAGCTCAACGAAAAGGGATTGACCGTAATTATGGTCACCCACGATATTTCGGCATCGCTCAAATACGCTTCACACGTGCTCCACCTTCATTCGAAAACGCCGTTTTTCGGAACGAAGCACGATTATTCGAAATGCGATTGCTGCAAGGAATTCATCGGAGGTGAAGATAAATGCTGTCATTGATAAAAGAGATGCTTTCCTATCCGTTCCTCGTTCGCACGTTTATCGTCGGTGTCCTCGTTTGTATCTGCGCCGCGCTGCTCGGTGTCAGTCTCGTTTTAAAACGCTATTCGATGATAGGCGACGGTCTCAGCCACGTCGGTTTCGGCTCGCTTGCCGTTGCGACCGCACTTAACCGGGCGCCGATGGCGGTAGCGATGCCCGTCGTTATATTGACCGCATTCTTTCTTTTGCGAATGAGCGAAAACGGAAAGCTGAAGGGTGATAGCGCCGTCGCGATGTTGTCCTCAAGCGCACTCGCTATTGGCGTTATGGTGATGTCGTTCTCGAAAGGGATGAACGTTGACGTGTATAACTATATGTTTGGTTCAATACTCGCCGTAACGAAAAACGATGTGATCATCAGCGCAGCGCTTTCTGCCGTTGTAATAATACTCTACGTATTGTTCTACACGAAAATATTTGCCGTCACCTTCGACGAAACATTCGCAAAGGCAACAGGAACAAAGGCAGGATTATATAATATGCTCCTCGCGCTTTTGACCGCTGTAACGATAGTCGTAGGAATGCGACTGATGGGTTCGCTTTTGATATCTGCACTTGTGATTTTCCCCGCGTTGACATCAATGCGCGTGTTCAAAAGCTTTAAGTCCGTCGTAATAAGCTCCGCTGTCGTGTCGATCGTTTGCTTCGTCGTCGGTATCTCACTCTCGTTCTTGTTCTCAACACCCGCAGGCGCAAGCGTAGTGTGTACCAACCTCGCTGTCTATCTCCTCTTTTGCCTGTTCCGTATACCCCATACGGCTTGGTAATATGCCTTCGGCGACCAAAGACAACTTTCTATAGAAAGTTTTCTTTGGAATCTTTCAAAGATTTTTTAATTATTTTTACGAGGAGACACCCTTGTTGCTTATAACAAGGGTGTTATTTTGTACGTTTAAAGGGCATCTCCTCGAAAAAATGGTTAGAAAAGTCGCTGAGAGGCTCTAAAGAGAATTTTCTAAAGAGAGTTATCCTTAATCGCAGGAGATATAACAAAGCTGTAGGAGGCATAACAAAACCGCAAGGGAATATAGGCAACAGGAGAAAGAGCGGATATATTATCACCGACCGAGTTTATTATATCTTCGACGATTTTATATATTTCCGACAGTTTAAGAGAACTCTTGAAAGCTTCCTTAGAGTCTCCCAAAGCCTCTTGCACACTTTTTCCCCAACGGGTGCTTTCCTTTGCAAAAAAAGAAATCCCCAAGGAGCAACAGAGTGCCCGTTGGGGAAAAAGAATACAAAAAGTTTTGAAAGATTCTTAAGAAAACTTTTTCAAAAGTTTTCTTAAGCCGTCGGAGACATAATAGAACCCGTCAAAGACATAATAGAGCCGTCGGGGGGATGTTATCTCATGCCGTACTGTTCGAGTACGAAGTCCATATCCTTATCGCCTCTACCGGAGAGTGTGATAAGCACAGAGCCTCTGCCCATAGTTTTGGCGAGCTTCATACCGTAAGCGACGGCGTGCGAGCTTTCGATTGCGGGGATGATACCCTCGAGTCTTGAAAGGGTGAAGAACGCTTCGATCGCTTCGTCGTCGGAGATAACGTCATATTTAACTCTGCCGAGGTCACGCAAATAAGCGTGTTCGGGACCTGAGGACGGGTAATCGAGCCCGCTTGCGATAGAGTAAACAGGAGCGGGATCGCCGTTTTCGTCCTTGAGCATAATACTGTTGAATCCGTGCATGATACCCTCGGTTCCGTATTTAAGGCTTGCCGCGTGGTCGCCGAGCTTAGAACCTTTACCGAGCGGTTCAACGCCATAGATATCCACGGGGTCGTTGAGG
>JAZRTU010000182.1:0-1798 GCA_045652185.1 Eubacteriales bacterium
GATATGCTGTATGGCCTGATGCACGATGCCACCTGCCAAAAGCTGGCGATCGAAGAATACTACAACGAGAAATAATAAAAACCACCGTTTTTCTTTGGAAGAACGGTGGTTTTTTAATAAATCAAAACTTTTTTTAAAAAACACTTGCCAAAAACAAAAAAATCTATATAATAAATATGTAAGTCGGTTCATTGGCTTGATCATAAACCGATGTATCACCGAAGCCTTTCTGCTTCGATGTCCTATTTCGGGGTGTAGCGCAGTGGGTCGCGATGCCGAGCGCCGCCGGGGGGCGGATGCAGCGAGGCGGTCAGCGGGTGCCGCAACACGAGAAATACCGAGCAAGTGGCAGCTTGCGACGGATTTATCGATGTTGCAAACGGGCTTGATCCCGCTTTGAATTATCTTTATAGTTGATAAGCGAGGCAGTTTTGCTTCGATATCATATTTCGGGGTGTAGCGCAGTTGGTAGCGTGCTTGGTTCGGGACCAAGAGGCCGGGCGTTCGAGTCGCCTCACTCCGACCATAAAAATGAAGGTAGATTAATTTCTACCTTCATTTTTATTTTTGGTGTAAACGCCCGCGCCTCTTGCTTGTCTCGAACCAATTCGGGACCAAGTACCGAAGCCGAGCGCCGCCGGGGGCGGATGCAGCGAGGCTGCAGGTGGGGTAAAATAACGAGCTTCTTCGGCTCACCGTGAACCTCTCCTTCCGCACCTTCTTACCGAAAGCCGAAAAGCGACTATATTTTACCCGTTAGTCCGGGCGTTCGGCGACCCAAACACCCGCCCTCTTGCCCTCCCAACCAAGTCGTCATTGCCGACTTGGTTGGGGTTGCGACTGCGACCGCTGCCGGTGGCAGATAAAGGGAGCAGGTTAGCAGCTGCCGCAACACAGCAGTTACCGAGCGAACAACGGCTCGCGAAGGAAATGCTGATGTTGCAAAGGGGCAACTGATCAAAACCATCGATGCGGAACCAACAAAAAAGACAGGCAGAAATGTCGGTCGCCTCACTCTCAACACACAAAAAGCAGGATGCATTCGCATCCTGCTTTTTATACTCAATCCCTAAAATCGAATAATTCTTTTGGCGTAATTTCCAAAACCTCGCACATTTTAAAAACGACGTCAAACGAAACGCCCACGTTTCCCAACTCAATAGCGCTGATATGGCTACGATCAATATCAACCAATTCCGCCAACTGCAATTGAGTCAGCCTCTTTCTTTTTCGATAATACACCACATTCAAACCGAATTTTTCATAAAGGCCTTTATATTCTTTGCGCATATGATCACCTCAATAATATTTTAGAGGATATGATCATTGCGTTAAACCTTGTTACAATAGCGAAATGCTATTGACACAAGTCGTTTTACGAATTATAATGTCATATGTTAGAGTTAACTTCTAATACAAAAGACTAAATTTATAAACGGGGGGAGGTTTTATGGGAGTTCGCCACATGCATGGGGTTCCTGCCCAAATCAAAACATTAAAGTCTGCAGATGGTATTCGCAGACACCCAGCACACTGCATTTTTGCGGAAGGAAAAGGAAAAAATCGAATTTGTACATCACCACAATGCTCGGTATATTATCAACACTGTAGCAGCGCATCAAAATGCTATTATTATGAAGATCGAAACGGAGGAATAAATTGATTATGAGCACCAAAACATTTCTTATGAAAATCGAAGATGTCTTTAAAATTTCAGGTACTGGCGAAGTGATAACCGGTGTCTTGGACGCCCCGGTTTCCTCTGGCGATACGATAATGATAAACGGTATTTCATATG
>JAZRTU010000183.1:0-2079 GCA_045652185.1 Eubacteriales bacterium
ATGCACTTGTGCGATCGCACAAGTGCATTAATATAATTCTATTTGAGTTCCAGTGAGCCGTTGATAAACCGCAAAGCGCGTTCAACTGAATCCTTGCTGTTGCCCCAAGGCTCAGCATCATAGCGATAATCAAATTTCTTGCAAAACCAAGAAATATCATCTTTAAGCTCAGAAGTATATGAAAGCATGATCTTTTCAGCTTCTTTTACGAGCTCGTTGTATTTATCCTTCGGAAGCTCGCGCTTCGCAGCTTGTAAAAGCATCTTGTAGTGAGGCAAGCAGAAATATCTTTGCGCGTTGAATTTTGCCCTGAATTCCTTTTCACGCGCCCAAAGTACCGTCGCCGTCTCGAACATCTTACCGAGCGAGAATTCGATACGATCGCAAACGTAACAAGAATCTTCGAGCTTTTCAATGTTGGCAACGGGCTTCGCGCCAATATCCTTCGCTAAAAATCCGCCCAATTCAACTTCTTTCTTTAGACATTCAACATGACTCTCAAGAATAAGACCGAGTTGAAGACGGTTTTTTCGAGCGAACATCATCGAAAAGTGTGTCGGACAAAACCCCTTCTTGTTCGTTTCTATCCTGACCTCAGGCTCCATCATCGATGCGCCGAGAATAAGCTGAAGCTCATCCTCTTGAAGCTTTTCGTAAAGATGACAAAACGGACAGTATCCCTCCATTTTGTCGAACGCCTCGTTAACGGGAATAGTATATATTGCTTCTTTCAAATAAAACACACCCTTCCAAAAGGAATATAACAACATTAATATACCATAAACCAAAGGATTTTTCAAGTATAAATGAAAATAGAAACAAAAAACGGAAATACACATATAATCGGAGTAAAAAACTTTGATCTCGCTCAAACCTTCGATTGCGGTCAGTGCTTTCGATTTAATAAGAGCGACGACGGAGGTTTCAGCGGCGTCGCAATGGGAAAATACATAAAATTGAATATAATAGAGGATGAGATAGTGCTCTATAATATATCGGAATCCGAGACGAGGGAATTGTGGATACCGTTTTTCGATCTGGAGCGCGACTATGCCAAAATAATCGATTCGTTTTCATTCGACGATCACCTTGCTAAAGCCGCAAAAAGCGGAAGTGGAATAAGGATACTTGCCCAAGATCCTTGGGAAACACTCGTATCGTTCATAATAAGCCAAAATAATAATATCCCTCGAATAAAAAAGATAATCGAATCACTCTGCGCCCTTTGCGGCGATAAACTGTCAGACGGCATCTATTCATTTCCTACAGCCGAAAAAATATTGAGCCTCGGTGTCGATGGCATCGCGCCGATAAAAAGCGGATTTCGCGCAAAATATATAATCGATGCTGCCGAAAAGGTCGTCAGTGGCGAGATCGACCTCGAAAAGCTAAAGGCCATCGACGAAACGGAAGCGCGAGAACAGCTAAAAAAAATAAAAGGCGTCGGTGATAAGGTCGCCTCGTGCGTGATGCTTTTTGGACTCGGGTATCTTGGAAGCTTTCCGATAGACGTCTGGGTAAAGCGTGTTTTGGAAAAATATTATCCGGAAGACTTCGATCCGAAAGTATTCGGCAATTATGCAGGTATAGCACAGCAATATCTGTTTTTCTATGAACGCGGCTAAAAAAAACAGTAGCAAAACCATCTTCCAAACATATTATTGTAATAGGAAGGGAGGATGAGTTATGGGTTGCTTTGATTCGTTCCTCGGGAACAATAACAATAGCTGCTGGATCATCATTTTGATCGCTATTGTGATCCTTTGCTGCTGCTGCGGTTAACAGCAAAAAAAAGATGGGTGAAAACCCATCTTTTTTTGTTATTATTCGATAATATCAAAGCTGAAAGAGAATACCGCGCCCGATGCGATCGAAAAGATCATCTCGTCAGCACCGTTCTCCGTGTAGTAACCCGAAGTGCTCGTAAATGTTTCTCCAAACGAAGATACCCTTCCCGTCGCAGTAGAATAGAAATCGGGAAACCATTCTTTCGAAACGAATTTGTATGAAAATAATATTATCGCAGTCAATACAACGGAAGCCAAAAAATAAATAAAATTAATGATTTTTTTAAAAAAA
>JAZRTU010000184.1:0-7246 GCA_045652185.1 Eubacteriales bacterium
ACATGGCTACGATCCGACTTCGGTTCTGAAGCCATAGAACCAATGCTTTCTGATCTGGTCGTCATCGTTCTCGACAATACCCATGCTCGATACGGAGCAATCGTAATACGCCATTCCGCACGGGAAATCGTTGTTTCCTACTGCATCGAAAAGTATTCCGTATTTCGTTCCGCTATACGTACATTGATAGAGCGAGATGGAGTCGATGAATCTATAATGAACACCAATGGAATCTTTTCCCGTTGTAACGAAGCTACAGTTTGTCATCGTTGTGAGCCAAGTATCGTTGATAGCAACGTAGTCACCGTCACAAAGCATACCTATCGCACCGTCTTCAGCGGAGAAAACATTAAGGTTTTCGAATTGGTTATAAATATTATAGTTACCCGTGGGGGCAGCGCCTCCCATTATTACGAGTCCTGTTTCTGTGAAGTTGATAATATTCGAGCTTCTTATTGCGCATCCAATGAACGCAGTCATGTGTACGCCCACTTTTGCTTTTCCTGCGCAATCGACCGTGACACCGCTAAGCAAGACATCCTTGATAGAGCCTTTTACCTCGATCATTTTATCGAGTTCCTTCGTCGCGCGCAATACTACGTTGCCGTCACCGACAATGTGGATGCCGTTACGATTGGACTTTTGCGAACCAAAGTTACCATCGCCGACCGTGATCGTTTCGCTGATATTATACGTTCCGTTAGGCACGATAATAGTTCCACCGACGTTGGGTAATAATTTGAGTGCATCAACGAATGCTTGTGTATCATCGTTTTGTCCGTCGCCCTTTGCGCCGAACCATTTAATGTTGAGGTTTTCCGAATCGTAGATGCGTACGAATCTTCCTTTTGAACCTGCATCATTTCTGAACGCTGTTCCGCTGTTTTCTATCGCTCTTGAGCTTTTTTCCCAATAGAACATTCCGCCGCCGCCGTCACCTGCGGTATAATAACCCTTTACGAGTATGGAAGCGTTTTGTTCTTCTATTTCGAGCGCGGTCATTTCCGCAATATTTTCAACTACGTATGATTTCATACCTGTCACTGCTTCGTCCTCCGCTCCGTCTTCTGTTTCAGAGCTATCTACTGCAAAAGCAGCAAACACTACTCCGAGAAGCATTACCATCGCAAGAAGAAACGCTATTTTTGTTGTTTTGTTTTTCATAAACTCGCTTCCTCCTTACTCAACATAGAACATACCCACAACACCGATGCTTGCTTCATTTCCGTTGAGGTAAGTTATTATTCCTTGGCCTGCGCTCTTTGTCCAAACAGCTGCGCCGTGTCCCGGGGATTTACCATCGTGGAGCAAAACGAGATATTCGCCTGCGCCGAGAGGCTCGTCAAACTCGAAATCTACCATTACGTTATCGCCGAATCCCTCGAAGATATAAGTTCTGAGTTCTTCGCCCTTAACTGTCGTTGCATAATCAGTATCCCATTTATATACGGAAAGCTTGATAGAAACTCCTGACGCAGTACTGTATGTTGCAAGTCTTACCGTACCGCCTGTAAATGTACCACCGTTATTGAAGCGGATACCGATATCCTCTGTCTTCACGTTGTAGTGAACAAATTCTCCGTTTGTATTCGTTTCAAAATTACCTGTTTTCTTCGGAAGTCCGCTTGAGCCGTCTCCAACGAGATAACCTGCAAGTGTGCCCTCGTCGGTTATAACACGAATATTATTGTGAATCGGAATCTCTTCGTTATCATACGTACCGTGACCGAACATCATTATGTTGCCTATTTTACCTTTACTGTCTTCTTTCACGAGAACACTGTTAACGGAACAATCATAGGTATTGATCTGTCTCGGATAGCCGTTGTTATTCAACGCGTCCAAAGCAAGTCCCTTCGATTGATCGCTATATCCGGCAAAGTGGCAACGATAGAAGCTGATCTTTTGCGCATATGCAATAGATACGGACGACGAGTTCGGTGTTTCGTGGTGGTCGAAACGGCTTGTTGAGAACGTACAGTTTTCAACTACATTGCCTGACTCATAATCACCTCCGATATATAAACAATATATCGGGTTTTCTGCGTGAGTAGTTATTGCATTAAGTTGATCAAAGGTATTATTTGACGAAGGGCCAAGCTCACCTGCGATAACTTTAAATCCATATTCCGTGAATTGGAAAACTCTTGAGTTTTTAATTACTGAATTTGTTATTGATTCAAGTACAATTGTATTTTTTGTTTTCAGCTCACCATAAAACATTATACCATCAAGTGTGAATCCATCAACACCTTTTGCATGGAACATTGTATCCATGGCAGTAGAAGCGTGGATGGCTGTTGAATCCCATGCGCCTTTTCCGACAAGCTTTACGTTGTTAGACTTGCTATCGATAACGATCGGCTCACTTGTGAAATATTTTCCGCCTGAGAAGTGAACTGTACCACCGTTTTTAAGGCTTGTGATCGCTGCCATGATAGCCGGATAGTCGTCACCATTGTCCCCCGGTTTTGCACCGAACCATGCGACGTGCCTTTCCGTCGGAGAACAGATACGGACAAATTTTCCGCCGTTTATAGCTTCAATTACAGTACCGCCGTCGGCTTCGCCCTCATATTCGCTATAATACACGAACTTACCTGCACCGGCATCGCCGATTGAATGATATCCTTTGACAATAATGATATCTCCGTCTTTAACGTTCGTTAAGCCATTCAAATCAGGCACTAATTTTACAACGTGCGTTGAAACACTTGTCATTTCGTTACCACCGTTCTCTATCGGAGTGCTTTCGTTTACCGTTTCCTCTTTGCAGCTTACCATTAAGCCAACTGACAATAGCAAGGCAAATAACAATACTAATATTTTTTTCATCGTCATGCCCCCTTAGCTTATTCCGAATAACGTGCCGTCATCGGTAGATCCAAAGATTTTTTCATGTTTCGGAACTGATTGGCCATTATGCGTCATAAATCCAAAGAAGTGGATCTTTCCAATGCTACCGCCATCTTCGTTAACAAGAGCGTTGAAAACGTCACAACTATAGAATCCGACCGCCTTCGGATAACCGTCCTTTTCACCGCCAACGAATACCGTTCCGTTCGACTCGATAGACTTCGTTGTGAAAGTACAGTTTTGGAAGGTCAGATCGTGGGTATATTTGAATTCACCTGCTACACATTTCGATGCGTTCAACATATCAAATGTACAAGCAGTAAACACGATATCGTTTGCGCCGCCGCTTACCGAAAGTCCGATGGACGAGGGTTTTGCCGAAACAACGTTCACCTCTTCATAGATACCGCCGCTGATATTACCGCTGATATTCAAGCCTATTTTAGCAAACTGTGCTATTGATATAGTCTTCATCGAAACGTTTTTGCATTCGCCTTTAACAACGATGCCGCTATCTGCTTTACCGCTGCCAATAATATTGATATCGCATATCGAAACGTTACTTGCACCGTCGATTACGATAACTCCATCCATTTTTTCTGTCGCTGTCAATGTCACGCTACCGACACCACTGATACGGATGCCGCTTGCTTCTATTTTGAGCGCACCGGATATAAGGTAATTGCCCGGCTCAAAGACAAGCGTTCCACCGTTTTTAAGATCGGCAAGTGCCGCTTGGATCGCAGCGTTATCATCTTCTTTATCATCTGCTATCGCACCGAACCAATTTGCGTTGCGCACATTTGTTTCACAAAGTCTTATAAATCTGCCTTTTTCAGCGTTGGTGGGCTTAATAACCGTACCACCGTTGTCGGCGTCCTCGCAATCGGCGTCCCAATAAAATGTTCCGCCTGCTCCATCACCGGCTTTATAATAGCCACGCAAATCGATGATATCACCATCGCTGCTCGGTGTATATGCTCTCAATTCTTCAATGTTTTTAAAGGAATACGTCGTGTTCACTGTATTACTTCCTGCATTAGATTCTGCTGTCGCGCCTTGCTCACCATTCGGTGTACATCCGACTATCGTCAAGCAAAGGAGCATTACAGTCAAAATTATTATTTTTTTCATCGTTCTGCCTTTCAAATGATACTCGAAAACACCCCAAGGTTATGGAGTGTTTTCAAAGCTTTACGTCAAATCATATTAATAGTTATGAGGAATGTTTTCAAAAGTTTCAACGGTAGTTTCCATTTCATTTTTAATAGATTCCTCAAGCTTATCATAGCCGGAAGCGAAGGAGTCGGGACCTTGGCTTATCATAGATGTAAATACTGTTTTAATTGAGCCCCAGTTGAATGTGAGTCCGGCGTCGATAGAGATCGTGTTAAAAATGATATCGAGCATATCTTCGCCTTCTTCATCTCTTGTATCACGTTTTTTGAGCAATTTATCATAGTATGCGGGAACGAGTGTGTTGAGCGATTCAGCAGACATAGCTTCAACAACTGCACTTGCAAACTCAAGTCTCTCTTCATCGAGGTGGATCGGGAATACTACGCAAGTTGCGCCCCAAGCACCGATGAGGTGAGAATAATTCTCTTGGTTTTCGTCATATTTCGGCACGGGAAGTACACCGAAATCGATGTCATAATTTCTGAATGTGTCAACGTGCAAAAGTCCTTCGCAATAGAAGAGCATTCTGCTTTCAGCAAATGCGTTAACGATATATTCGGACGGGCTGCTTGTATAACCGGGAACGTTAAAGTAGTCGTTAGCGTTCATAAATACTTCTTTATCTCTGATCTTTTCAACGATATAAGAAAGCTTCGTAACGTTAGACTCGTCGTCAAGTGTTATCGAGGGGATACCGTCATTGTCGAGAAGAACTGTTCTTCCGTTTGCACCGTAGAAATAGTTATAGATAGTGTCGTTTTGACCGCCGATACCAAAGGTATCCTTGATATCGATCTGACCGGGGAGGTCACCTGTATCTTCATAGATATCCTTCGCGAAGGAGAACATCGTATCCATCAACCACTTATCTTCTTTTACGAGCTGATAGGGATCGCCAAACTCGTTATCTTTGAACATTTGTTTATTAAACAGAACGCCTTGAACGGTTTCATTGATCTGTACGGAGATAGAACCGATAAGGCCGAAGCAACGGTTAACTATTGTGATCTCTTTGAGCGCTGTTTGGCTCCACCACGGCTTTGTGGTATCGATATTTTTGATTTCGTTTACGTCATAAAGCGCTTGGTTACCTGCAAGCTTTACCATATCGTAAAGCGCAGCATAGGCTATGTCGAAATCTTCGGAGCCTGCGTTTGCGGCGAGGTCGATCTTATCATACATCGTTCCGTAGTTTCTTTCGCCACCGACTTTAAATGCTTCCAACGTTATACCGAAAGTATCCTCGATATAGCCGTTTCTTTTGTCAAGCGCGTCATTGATTACTTCTTCGTTAAATTCTTCAGATTGAAAGTCCCAAGTTTGGAATACACCATGTTCTTGGTCTCTGATCATAAATGTCAACGTTTCGCCTTCAAATCCTGTTGTTGGCACGTCAGCAACGTATCTCGACTCTTCGTCGGGTGTTGATGCGTCTGTTGAGGTAGTAGCATCGTTGCTTTGCGTATTGCTCGTCTCGGTCGTGTTATCACACGCAACCATTGTCAAAAGCATTGCAACAAGCAATATCAATGCGATAAATGCAGTTATTTTTTGCATAATTATCCATCCCTTCCAAACAAAACGATATCGTTTCGTTTTTTGAATATTTTCTTATTGTAATTATAATATTTATCGCACCTTTTTACAATATCCCTATTTTTCTTAGAACTTATCCCGATTTGCTATTTTCTCAAAAATTGAGGCACATTTTTTAGAGATGTCATTGAATTTTTGAAACGTATATGTTATAATGATCGGACCAAGCAAAGAAAGGTGTTTTTTCATGGAATCTCCCGTAAAAGTTGGAAAAACGTTTGAATTTGAAAAAATATTCTCAAACGATCCCATCAAATACGGCAACGTATATCTGCACCAAATGGGCGAGGTGTGCTACGAGCCGGGATACGTTGTCGAATACCACAGACAATGGTGCTTTGAGATAACTTATATCGTCTCAGGTGAAGGAATACACGCGCTTAACGGTCAAGAATTCCCGATAAAAGCAGGAGACCTTTTTTTGACTCCCAAGGGATCTATGCATATGGTATCCGCTTCTTCGAAGCTTCGTTACCTTTTCATTGGATTTGATATCGATGAGTCGGCAAACGGTGAAGATGTCACGATGCTTCGCCGCTTTTACAACAACTCCCCTGCCAACATTCTAACAGGCTCTTCGGAGATCATGGCGCTTTTCCACAAGTGTCTCGACGAATATTACAGTAGTGCGTCTTGCTTCCAAACTATGATAGAAAGCTATCTCATTCAGCTTTTAACACTTGTTTACCGCGCGTTTACATACACAAAAAACATCCGTTATCTCGTTGATGACAAGGTAAATTACGTTGGGTTGTCGCTTTACAGCATTTTGCTCTATATCGATGGTAACGCAAAGGATATTAAAAACATCGGTGAGCTTTCAAAAACGCTTGGATACAGCTCGTGTTATCTCTCACATGTATTCAAAAGCAGAATGGGTATGACGCTCCAGCAATATCTGTGTCAGAAGAAGATCGAAGAAAGCATCGCGCTGATAGAAACAAAAAAACAAACGATAACCTCCGTTTCACAGCTTCTCGGATTCTCGTCACCGCAATCGTTCTCGAAGGCATTCAAGCGAGTTAAAGGTGTTTGCCCGCAACAATATTTCAGCAAAGAGATGATGGAAAAGCGTTATGAGGAATACAGAAACGAAATGATCGCCGTTGGCGTTGACATCGACGGGCGCCTAAATGAAGAGGTTGAAGAATGAAAAGAGCTTTATTTATTATTTTAACTTTGTCAATGTTGATTTCCCTTTTCAGTTGCAACAACACTGCAGAAAACAGCATTCCAAACAATTCAATTGAAGTTTCGGAGGAAGAGTCTATGGCTGAGCTTATCGTTCCGCCTTTTACAAAAGAGGAAATTGCAGCTCATAAAGAGCTCCCCATATGGCCTGAAGGAAAAGTCCCCTATACGATGGATGAAACCGTTCCTACTGTCGTTCCATATCTCGTTGAGAATGCCAAAGGATGCATTATGGTTCTTCCGGGTGGTGGATATTTCCAACGTACCGACAAAGAAGAAGGTTCGATGGTGGCAGAAGAATATAACAAGCAAGGATATTCCGCATTTGTGGTTCACTACAGATACAAGCCATATTCAGGTGATGCTATTTTGGCTGATGCCAATCGTGCCATCCAATACGTTCGCTATTATTCCGATGCATTGG
>JAZRTU010000185.1:0-1989 GCA_045652185.1 Eubacteriales bacterium
GAAACGATATAATTCAAAAGGAATGCTCGTCTTCTCGTCAATCGTAATATTTGTATTTCTGGTGCCTTATTCCGCGGCAGTGTATAAAGGGCTCGGCTCACTCTTTAATTCAGTTTTCCCGAATGTCGAAACTTGGGTTTGGATGTTGCTGATCGCAGTGCTCACAGCAGTATACCTCGTCGCAGGCGGATACGTAGCAACGTCATATAGCGATCTCGTCCAAGGCGTAATAATGATAGTCGGTGTAGTGGGACTAGTAATAGTCGTATTTAACCATGAAAGTGTCGGTGGAGTTGGCGGATTCATCGAAAGTCTCTCGAATTTCGTTTCAAAAGAGAGCGATCCTAATCCAACGACAGGTAGTCAGCTAACGAGTATCTTCGGTGGCAATTCCTTTAGATTTCTTTGCTTTAATATAATGCTAACGAGCTTCGGTACTTGGGGCCTCCCCCAAATGATCGGAAAGTTCTATGCAATAAAAGATACAGCCGCAATAAAAAGAGGAACGGTCATCTCGACGATTTTCTGTACAGTAATTGGGTGCGGCGCATATCTCATAGGCAGTACGTCAAGACTCGTCTTGGACGGAACGCTTCCGGAAGGAGGTATAGATTCCGTTATTCCGACGCTTTTGCTGAAAGTGTTAGGTGGCGGTAGCTTTGGATTAGTATTACTCGCAGTAATAATGGTATTGCTTCTTTCCGCATCAATGTCAACGCTCCAATCAGTTGTTTTAACCTCGGCATCAGCCGTAGCCGTTGACCTTATTCCTACAGTAAGAGGAAAATCCTTTAAAAAGGAGAACCAAATTCTGATAACTCGTCTCTTCTGCCTCGCGTTTGTGGCTTGCTCGTTCGTCTTTGCAACCCAAAATATTCCGATAATAGTTAATTTGATGTCGTTCTCTTGGGGCATCGTTTCCGGTTGCTTTATCGGACCATATATTTGGGGACTTTTCTCGAAGAGAATAACGAAGATCGGCGCGTTTTCAGGTATGATTGCAGGACTTTTGACAGTCGGAATCTCAACGCTCGTGATAACGCTCAATTCAAGCTTTAGCATAGCAACATCATATTCTCCCGAAATGGGTGTTGCCGCAATGGCTGTGTCGCTTGTCATAGTACCGATCGTTAGCGCTTTTACAAAGAATAATGATACTGAAAGAATAGAAGAAATATTTTCTTGCCTCAAAAAATAATATAAGGAAGACTCTTTGAAATGGAACAAGTTTATTATCAAAAAGAAATAGAAACAATGTCCGTTGAAGAACTAAAAAAACTTCAATCGGAAAAATTAGTAAAACAAGTAAAACACGTCTATGAAAATGTAAAATATTACCGTGACCTTATGGTCGAAAAGGGCGTTACTCCCGATGATATAAAAGGAATCGAAGATCTACATAAACTTCCGTTTTTGTCTAAGTCAGACTTGCGTGATGCATATCCCTATGGACTTCTTGCAACACCTCTTAGCGAATGTGTTCGTATCCATTCTACTTCGGGTACAACAGGAAGAAGAGTTGTCGCATTTTATACCCAAAAGGATATCGACCTTTGGGAAGATTGTTGCGCACGTGCAATAATGGCAGCAGGCGGAACAAAAGAAGACGTTTGCCAAGTAGCATACGGTTATGGACTCTTTACAGGCGGTATGGGACTTCACGGCGGGTCGCAAAAAGTCGGATGTCTCACCCTCCCGATGTCCTCCGGTAATACCGAACGCCAAATCCAATTTATGAATGACCTCGGCGCAACGATCCTTTGTTGCACACCTTCCTATGCGGCATATGTAGGCGAAAGCCTCAAGGAACAAGGATATAAACCCGAAGATATTTCCCTAAAAGCAGGAATCTTCGGTGCTGAACCTTGGACGGAAGAAATGAGAAGAAATATTGAGGAAACACTCGGTATAAAAGCATACGATATCTATGGTTTGACCGAAACAACAGGCCCCGGTGTCGCTTTTGAATGTAGTGAACAAAAAGGAATG
>JAZRTU010000186.1:0-1704 GCA_045652185.1 Eubacteriales bacterium
CGTATCCCGTGTAGGTGGTAACGCACAAATTAAAGCTATGAAAAAGGTTTCAGGTATGCTTAAACTCTCATATTCTCAATATCGTGAGCTTCAAGCATTCGCCCAATTCGGTTCTGACCTCGATAATGATACAAAAGAACGTCTCGCTCAAGGTGAAAGAATCGTAGAGGTATTAAAACAAGATAGGAACTCTCCTATCGCTGTAGAATTGCAAGTAGTTATAATCTATGCGGTTATCAACGATATGTTGAAGGATATTGAAGTTTCCGATATAAAGGATTTTGAAAGAGATCTTTTTGAATATATGACTCTCCAAAAAGAGGATATATTGGATACGATAAGAACGACAGGTGATCTTAACGATGAGACAAAAACAGCTCTCACCGCAGCGATCAACGAGTTCAAGGAAAAATTCATTTCGAAGAAGTAGGAGGAGTGAGCCGTGGCCGGAGCATCAATGAATGATATAAAGGTCCGCATAAAAAGCGTAAGCAGTACTATGCAGATCACGAAGGCTATGGAGCTTGTTGCTACTTCAAAATTAAGAAAAGCAAAAGAACGAGTTGAAGCATCAAGACCTTTCTATCAGACGCTAAAAAGCGCAATAGGGAAATTGATCATTTCAGCGGAAAGCGATGAAGGAATCCCGTATCTCAATCCGACCAAAGCAGTTAATAAATGTTGTTATATTATAATCGGTGGAGATAGAGGCTTAGCAGGCGGATATAACAGTAACTTGTTTAAATACGTCGCTTCAATAAGAAAAAATGATGAGGCCTTCTGTGTGATACCCGTTGGAAAAAAAGTTCTCGAGCATTATACGAGAAAAAATTGTGAGATAATTACTAAATCCTTCGGAGTTACCGACGATGTTGGTTTGGGTGATTGTATCGCGATATCGAAAATAGTAGCAAAGCTTTTTAAAGACTCTAAAATAGATAGAGTTGAGCTTGTATATACAAAATTTGTGTCAATGCTTTCTCAAGTTCCTAATAGTGAAACAATACTTCCACTTTCGGATATTGTTGAAGAAGGGGCTGTGAGCAACGCAATATTTGAAGAATCTCCTGAGAAAACGTTAGAGCGTGTTGTGCCGCAATATCTCACAGGTTTGGTTTATTCAGCCGTTTGTGAAGCAGCTGCATCGGAACACGGGGCAAGAAGAACCGCGATGAACTCGGCAAATAAAAACGCAGGTGAGATCATAGATACACTTGTCCTTCAATATAACCGTGCTCGTCAAGCAGTAATTACTCAGGAAATAACAGAAATAGTATCAGGTGCTGAGGCACTTTAGGAGGTAGAACCGAATGTCTGAGAAAAACATCGGAAAAGTGGTGCAGATCATAGGTCCTGTTTTGGATATTAAATTCGAAAACGGTAAGTTGCCGAATTTGTTGAATGCTATAGAGATAGAGCATGAAGGCAAAACAGTTGTATGTGAAGTAGCCCAACAATTGGGTGATGATATAGTAAGATGCATCGCAATGAGCTCTACCGATGGTATGGTAAGAGGAATGGAAGCTGTTGATACAGGTTCGGGAATAACCGTACCGGTCGGAGAATGCACATTGGGTAGAATATTTAACCTTTTGGGCGAAGCAATAGATAATATGCCTCAACCCGAATCGAAAGAGAATTGGTGTATCCATCGTGACCCACCCAGTTATGATGAACAAGAAAGCACGACAGAAATACTTGAAA
>JAZRTU010000187.1:0-7288 GCA_045652185.1 Eubacteriales bacterium
ATGGTTGCAGAGCCGAAGCATATCTTGGCTGTCGCTTCTTGGGGGCTCCGCCCTCCACCCGCGAACTTTTGAAAAAGTTCGATCAAAACTTTTGTATTATGGCTTTGTAGCCGTTTCGGTACTGTCAGGTCTTACATCGGCGAGCCGTCTTTTGCGCGGCGGATCTTGTTTGTCGTTGTTTTTACAAACGGGATCTCGCGGATGAACACGTTATTGATCTGTTTGTATGTCGGCAACGCCTTGAGCTTCTCAAATATATCGTGCTTGAGCGTTTCTGTCAACGACTTGATGTCGCCCGTTGACATGTAGTCGGGATCAAGTATGCATTGTACCGCAAGCGAGTCCTCTTGTCCGTCCTCTCCGCGAAGTCCATAAACAATGTTCTCAAGTACATACGGGATGCTTCCGATATATGCTTCAAGCTCCTCCGGATAGATGTTCTTTCCGTTGCCGAGAATGATTATGTTCTTCTTTCGTCCTGTTATAAGGATCTGACCTTTTTTGTTTATCGTGCCGTAGTCACCTGTGCGGAAATATCCGTCTTCGGTGAATACCTCAGCCGTCGCCTCTGCCATCTTATAATAGCCAAGCATTACGATGTCGCCCTTAACACAGATCTCACCCTCGCCGTCTTCGTTCGGGTTGTCGATACGTACGTCAACACACGCCATCGGGAATCCTACTGTCTTCGGGTCGTTGATAAAGTCTGTGTTAACGGATACGAGCGGTGAACATTCGGTGATACCATAGCCGTTCGTTACAAGGATACCGATGTCCTCATAGAAATCAGCTATCTCTGGACGAAGCGGCGCGCCACCGCATACGATCTTCTCAAGGTTTCCGCCGAGCGCCGCGTGAAGCTCCTTGAATATCTTGCGACGCGCATCTATACCGATAGCACGGAGAAAACGCGAAAGTTTTATCGCAAGCTTGATCGTCTTCGTCTTGCCTTTTTCTTCGATGCTCGCAGTCATTCTGCGGTATACTACCTCCAAAAGCGCAGGTACTACATACATATATTGCGGCTTGTAGAGCGCAAGGTTCTTGACTACTCGCTTCAAGCTGTCGTTGATACAAAGCGTTGAGCGGTTGTGGATAGCAACGAGAATTCCTGCTACCGCTTCATAGGAGTGGTGGTACGGGAGTACGGAAAGTCCAACCTCACGGATGGTCGCAAGTCCGAGTCCGTAGTGTACGAGCGAGGTTATATTGTGTTCGCTGAGCATAACGCCTTTTGCAAGTCCCGTTGTGCCCGATGTAAATATGAGCATTTTGAGCGCGTTCATATCAGCCGTTTTCATGTCGCAATAGGAACGGTCGCCGTTTTCATAGAGCTCTTTTCCTTTAGCCATAAGCTTTTTGTAGGAAAGGAAAATACCGTCGTCTTCTTCTCTGTCAAAACAAACAAACGCTTTTACCTTCGGGATAGAATCGAGGATGCGGCGCATCGCATCTTCGCGTTTTTTGTCGCAGAATACAACTTCATCATCACCGCCGTCAACTATGTTTATAAGGTCACAGTCGGGCAACTCCTTGTCGATCGGGCAAAATACACCTTCGCTCTTTAATGCTGTGAGATAAACGACGATCCAGTTGTAGCTGTTCTCGCCGGCACAACCGATGTGTCCCTTCGCAAGTCCGAGTGAATTGAGCGCGGTTCCAAGATAGAACGTGTCGTTTTGAAATTCGTTATAAGTAACGTCAATAACGCCATCCTTAACATCACGATAGCGGAACGCGATATTATTGCCTGCCGCTTCTACCGACATCTCAAGAATGTGTTTGATGTTGTTGGGTTTTGGAAGTCCTGCCGGGTGTCTTCCGATTGAATTTTTAGCCATAGGAAAAGGTTCTCCTCTTTTTTATCTGTTATTTATATAATCATAAAGTTATATACAAATATTAAAGGTCTGCTTCAGTTTCGCTAACGAGATAGATCGGTCTTTGCTTCGTTTCAAGATACGTTTTCGAGAGATATTGACCGAGTATACCGATGCAAAACAGCTGGATACCCGAAACGAAAAGGATGATACAAACGAGCGAGGGCCATCCCGATGCGCTTCCGTGCCAGATAAGCTCACGGATGATGATCGTGATTATTCCGATTCCCGCGCCTGCGGTGAAGAAAAATCCCAAGAACGATGCGAGTGAAAGCGGTACAGTTGAAAACGCCATTACACATTCGAGCGAATAGATGAACAGCTTCCAAAAGTTGAACTTCGTCTTTCCCGCAACTCGTTCGATGTTTTCGTATTCGAGCCACTTTGTCTTATAACCAACCCAACAATAGATACCTTTTGTGAATCGGTTATATTCGCCGAGCGAAAGCACGGCGTCGGTGACCTTTCTTGTCATAAGTCTGAAGTCTCTCGCGCCCTCGACCATCTCTGTTTTCGAGATCTTATCCATCAGTTTGTAGAACATTCGAGCGCAAAAGCTTCTTATCGGTGGCTCGCCTTTTCGCGTGCTGCGCCTTGTTGCAACACAGTCATACCCTTCCTCGTTGATAAGACGATACATCTCCGGCAGAAGCGCGGGCGGGTCTTGCAGATCGGCATCCATTATCGCAACGAAATCGCCTTTCGCGTTTTGCAAGCCTGCATACATCGCCGCTTCTTTCCCGAAATTTCTCGAGAACGAGATATAACGACATCGGTTGTCATCTTTGGCGAACGAGCGCAATAATGCGAGGGTGTCGTCCTTTGAGCCGTCGTTTATAAACAAAAACTCGAAGTCGTTTTCCTCCATCAATGCGGCAACTCTTGTCACCTCTTTATAAAAATGCGGTAATGCTTGAGCTTCGTTGTAGCATGGCACAACGATACTGATGAGCTTCTTTTCCATATTTATTTCCTCATCATTTCTCAGCATTGTAGATATTTTTTACTTGTTCATCGGTAATAGCATAGCTGTATACACTCGCGTATGCAATCTTACCGTCGAAGAACGCCTCGCCGTCACCGGCGCTGTTGATATCGGATCCAACGCAGAACGCCAACGCGGAATCGGAGCTCGGATATGTTATTTTTCCGCTCACCTTTTTGGATGCGATCTTTTCGCCGTCGCTGTAGATGCTAAGCTCTGTTCCGTCATAAACGCCCGCTACGTCATAATATTCGCCTTCGACTATCGGCATCGATACTGTCGTATAGCTTCCGTTGATATTGCACCAGAATTCGAGGGATTGCGAGCCTGTGTTGATCTCGAAGCCATAACCGCCCGATTGCATATTGGCGAACGGGTTGCAGTAGCTCGATGCGAATTTGTCAAGCTTGAAGCCGAGCGTCATGCTGACTTGTTCGGTCACTCTGTTGAACTCGCCTCTTGTGAAACGTACGATAAGGTTTTGGTTTATTCCGTCGAAATCGAGAACGTGTTTGCCGATCTCGTCGTCGAATATGATCTTAACTCCGTTTTTGTGTTCAACGGGCTTGTTTTTTCTGCTTCCGTCGGTCGCTTTTGTGTCGCCAACGATAATTTGAAGCACATCGGATTCGGGAACGTCGGAGGTTTTATCAACGGGTACGTTTGTGCCACCCGTCTTGAACGTTGCGGTGAGTTGTGTTTCACTTTCCTTGCCCCATGAATCGATAGCAGTTACCTTGACCGTGTATTCGCTGCCTTCCAAAAGTCCGCCGAACTCTTGTGTCAATGTCTGCGGCGTGTTTTTGAAATAGAACTCAGACCAGATCGAAGCGCTCGAGTCGAGCTTGCCGTCCAAGTAGAAGTCAAATCGATAGCTGTGGATGTTTTCACCGTCTGTCGCTTGGGGAATAGTGAGAGTTACGGTTTCGTTTGTAACGCTCTTTACAGTTACCTCTGCATCGTCTGCGAACACAGGCTTATCAGCGGATTGCGCGCGGTCGTTTGTATATTTAAACGTAGATCTATCAGCGGGGTTCTCGATAGTGTATTCGATATCGAAGAACGATTCGGTGATAACGTCATAAGGCTTGATAACGACGGAGTTGTCGGAATATACTTCAACAATATAGAATTGCGCCGCCGTAGAAGCGTTCGGAGGGATAGAGCCGTATACCATTCCGGGCTCAAGCTCGAAGTATGCGAGTGTTCCGCAACCGAGCGCGGTAAATCTGCCTTGCCAAATGGAACGCGGATCGTTTATCGGGTAGTGTGAGTGTCCCGAAAAATTGATTACCTGCGGATATTTGTTGAGTATAGTGGTAAATACGTCCGTACCCCAAAGGTCAGAGCCGTAAACCGTGTTTGTTATATGATAATGCTGTTGAACGAAGATCGGCTTTGTCGGATCGTCTGCCGCCGCCGCTTTAAGCTCTTCGCTGAGCCATTTGATGCTCGGCTCGTAGTTTGTATATCCGTAAAGCGAAACACCGATAAAGTGGTATCCGTTGATAACGACGTGAGTGTTCGCTTCTTGTTCCATAATGGTTTCCCAACGCTCAACGACATGGTCGCCCTCTTCATAGAAGAACTCGTGGTTACCCGTTATTAGTTGAACTGTCGTTTCTTCTCTGACAAACTCGTCAACAGCTTGTTTGAATGCTTTCATTTCGCTCTCATAGCCAACGCCGGTCATATCGCCCGCAACTATGAGACCGTCAAGTTTATTATATTCTTCGCCTGCCGCATATTCATACGCCTTGTTCATAGCTTTTCCAAAGCGTTGATAATATGTGTCGTTAACGTTGCTAACGTGTACGTCACTCATTGCGGCAAAGCGCAAAACCATCTCTTTTTTCACTTCTTCGTTCTCACTTTCCTCGCTTGAAATATCTTGTTCATCATCACTTTGCACATCGGAGATCGTTTTTGAGTTGTCCTCTCCTACGTTGCAGCCGACGAGAATCGGCATCATAAGACAAAGCGCGATAACAAAAAACAATAATTTCTTCATGTCATTTCCTCCTCTGAATTAAAGCATTCTTTTCGCGAAGCGATACGTCATATCGTACATTTCACGGTATCTCGGTGTTTTGCTGAACACCGCCTACGAGATATCACCGGGAACGCCGCCTTGGTAATACATCTTGATTGTGTTCATGTATCCCGTTTCTGCGCCGACGGTCAGATATTCGATGAATTTCTCGACGTCGTTCGTGTTAATAACTTCTCCGTTCTCGTCGAGTTTTATTCCCGTTATCTCAAGCTCAACGCACATTCCGAGCTCTTTGGCTATTTTTGCCGTCTCGTAGACACGATCGACCTTTAGCTTGTTGCTGAACGCGTAGTTCGGTTGAATACAAGCAACGTCAAACCCAAGCCGCTTCCAATCATGATATCCGACAGCTTTGAAATACGGTATCCAGAAGAACCCTAACCCTTTCGAGTGAACGTAGTCGCGCACGAACGCAATAAGCTCTTCCTCGTGGGAATCGGAATACGATATCTGTTCCTCGAACCAATAGAATCCGCCGATCTTCGTGTGGCTGTAGTCGCCATCGGCGTATCTTCTCAAATACTCGTCGATAAGGTATTTCAGCGCGGTCTTTCTGTCCTCTATTTTAGCAAAATCAAGCTTTTTTCCGTCTAATTCGCCGAAGCATTCTTTTGCGGTGAACGTATAGAGTACGCTGAAAAATACAGTACTTATATGGTCTTTGATACCGAGTTTTTCGCCAACCTCCGCCGTTACTTTGTTCAAGGCATCGAGGTTTCGTTCAGGGGTGAAAATATTGTCAAGGTAGTAGTTCCAACCATCAATGCATTGAGCCTCGGCGGAGAAATTGAACGCGGTGTACGGCAGATAAAGAAATCCGTCGAAAAAGGTGTCCAAAACCTGTCCGTCTTCACTCAGATACGCAACGTAGGGGAGATACTCTTCGCGAGTTATAAGCCCTTTCGATGGCATATTCGGGTTGCAATGGTAGGATAGAAGAATATTTTCCGCGCCGAGCAGCTCGGGAGCAGGATACTCACCGACAAACACGGGCGGGTGGTCAAGTTCGGGAAAGGTCGGCAGTCCGTCATATTGCGGCATCCTTGCGCCACTCGTGTCGGTGCGACCGAAAAGCTCGATCTCGTCGATGTAGACGTGTTGCATAACGTCGATAACGAATCTGACATAGCGAGCGCAAACGGGCTCAAAGTTGACCTCGTAATCGAAACGAGTGAGGTCTCTCGGCGAATGCACCTTTGAATCAGCCGCGACGGTCTCGAAGACCTCGCCGTCGACAGATACTTGAAGCCCAACGTAGCGCGGGGTTCTCACCGCGACGACGTCGCTGCGGCAAAACCCGATCTTGAAGCTACAGACGGTGCAAACGTACGGAAGCTCAAACGTGATTGCTCTCGCTTTCGCAATAGCCATATGAAACCAGCCCGAATCGGTATAACTCGGTGAGGTCGCATATTTGCCGTCGGTCAAGAGCGTGGAATCGGTGTTATAGTTCATATAACCCATATTTTCTTCGCCCTCCGGTAGCTCGAGCTTGCTTTCAATCGAAAAGATCGGAAGCCCTAAAAGCAGATTTTCTTTGCTTTCGCTTGGCGACTCCGAAAAAACGATCGGAACTTTCCCAATAGTTTTATTTTTGTAATACATCAATTTCCCCCCTTTGCCGTGTCGGTAAACGTGGCAACAATTGTATTATATAACAATTATATCATACAGTTATAAAAAAAACAATACGATACCGCCAAAACCGTCCAAAAACAGCAACGGCGCGGGAGAAAAGATGTTGACTTGTCAACAAACTGTGTGTATTATACACCAAAATTGTTGAGTTGTCAACAATTATTTTTATTTTTTTGTATAGGGGTACGATGCACTCGGTCGAGGGGGGTGAAGTGCGTTTGGCATTGACAGATGAAAACGCGGCGACCGAGGCATCGGTGATGGTAACAGTATACGCGAATAACGAGTGAGTGTCCACCTACTTCAGCGAAAAACGGGTGTACGGTTATGGTGGTGACGAGTAGAGACAGAAAAAGCGACTCTACTATCGGTAGAGTTCGAAACCGACTGTGCCGCAAGGGGTTTCGGGGATATCTACAATAGTGAGCGGCGCGCTCTACCGCGCGTAGTACAGCATTTCGAGTATCGAAACGGCTACAACACCAAAGAATTAAAAGTTTCGTCGACCTTTTCAAAGGTCGCGGGGACGTGGGGCAGCGCCCCCGAAAGGTTGCGGTTTTGATACGCCACTCTCTTGATAAATTCAACAGTCCAGTCGTGCGCCTGATGCCGTCCCCTAAAATCCGATAAACAAAAAAGACGGCGGAAGCCGTCTTTTTAAATTCGTGAAGAATGGTCGCCATAAGGCGACGCCTTGGTTGTATATGGTTGCAGAGCCGAAGCAGCTCTTTG
>JAZRTU010000188.1:0-2550 GCA_045652185.1 Eubacteriales bacterium
GAGGCCAAGCGGTCTTAGGAAGACAACTCCATGGTACAACTCCTTGGCTCACAGAACGACATGGCTACGATCCGACTTATCTCTGATCATTTTCGCATAGTTATAGTCTGCGTCCTTCGTATGCTCACATTCGATAACTCCGTCGTTTTCGATGAGGTAATCGCCTATACCTATCATTTCGGCGAGCTCTTTATCGAGCAATATTTCGTCACACGTCAGGTAAAGGTTGACTGTGTCGCCAATGAGGTAAAGCACTTCGTCGTAGCTTAGCGGTTCTCGTTCTCCGTCCTCACGAAGGTTTAAAAGCTCGGTTGCTTGTTCTTCGCTGAAGAGGGAGACGGTTTTGCCGTCGTTTGTGAAGGAGAGATATTTTTCGAATTTCTCTTTCATTGAAAGCTGTGACGTGGGAGGAGCTTCGACGTCAAGCTCGGGTATAAAGCTTTCGATACCGTCAAACGAAAACGATTTCGATTCCTCGCCAACTTCTCCGATCGCAAATACCGTTGCCGTCAAAAGCAATACTGCGCAAAGCACGACTGTCATAGCGACGAGAGCAAATCTTTTGTTGCTTAACATGGTTTTATTCCTTTCTGTGTAAAGTTTTTTGAAGCGGTATGCTTCGATCATTATCTTATACACATTCTGTCAACGAGTTATTGTCAAGATATTATCAAGTTGTAAACGTTAGCGTAAAGGTCGTACCTTTATCAAGCTCACTTTTCACGTTCATTTGGATCTTATGTAACTCGATTATTTGGTTCGATATCGAGAGTCCGAGCCCCGCACCACCCTCGGCACGTGTGCGTGATCTGTCGGCTTTATAAAACGGCTCGGTAATATGGCATATCTGTGATTCGGTCATTCCTTTCCCCGTATCGCTGACAAACACACTTTTTTTAACAACGGACAATGTTACAACACCGCCGCTTTCACACGCCTTTATCGCATTTTCCGTCAAGTTATAGAGAAGCATTGAGAGCAGCGTTTTCTCGCCCTGCACGATCATTATTTCGGTATTGCTGATTAGCCTCACTCCTTTTTCATCGGCACGAGGCTTTAGGCGATAAACCGTATCTTTAATCAATTCGGAAATATCCACCTCAACAAAAGGCGGCGGGTTTTCGCGGATATAGGCACTGTCGAGCAATATTTCCGATATTTTTTGCAATCTTATCGATTCGGAGATGATATATCTTATCGCCAACATTCTCGATTTCTCGTCGCTTTTCGCTTTTTCGAGGTATTCCGCATAGCCGCGAATGCTCGTCAGCGGGGTGCGTAGCTCGTGCGCCATATTATCGACGAGCATTTGCTTTTTCTCAGCATCAAGCTCGAGCGAGGTCATTTGGTCGTTGATCTTTGCTATCATTGAATTGAAGCTTTTTGCAAGAAGCGAAAACTCGTCCCCGCCACTCTCGTCGGCGGTGACTCTGAAGTCGCCCGATTCGATCTGTTCGGTAGTTTTTCTCAATTTTTCGAGCGGCTTGGATAGGCGTTTCAGTATCACGAACAAGGTCACGGCAAGAAACGACGAAACAACGAGCGCGGTCACCGAATAGATGACCATCAACGCACGAAACTCACGTTCAAGCGGATCAACGTTTTTTGCAAACGCGAAGACATATTTTCCGCCACATATCTTCGCCGAGATAACGACGTGGCGTTTTTCATTGATCTTTTTGTGGCTAAGCGTATCGCTTTCAAGCTCAAGCTCTTCGGGAAATCCGTTATATATCGGTATACCGTCTTCAAAAAGTGCGAATATCACGCCCTTATCTTTATAGTGGTTAACGTACGTTTTCATCAATAGCGAAACGTTCGTTCCTCCAACGTCATTATAGTCACGTTCGAAGGTCATCGCAATGTAATTGTATTCGCCCTTTGCGGTCGTCTCCATTGAATCGACATTTTTTCGGTGGGTGATCGCGGCAAGTGAAAAGATGCCGACGTTCAAGCAAACCAAAAATAACACCAAGGTCAGAACATATATTTTTTGCCAAAATCTCATTTTCATATCTCTAACCTATACCCCAGTTTATAAACAGTCTGCAGCCGTTCGGTAAGTCCGAGCTTTTGGCGGAGCTTTTGGACGTGGACGTCAACGGTTCTGCTATCGCCATCGAAGGCATAGTCCCAGACGAGTGATATCAGCTTTTCGCGAGAAAGTGCAAGATTGCGGTTGTTGATGAAGGTCACGAGCAATTCGAACTCCTTCGGCTTCAGCGGTACCTCTTGCCCGTTTTTATAAACGCGCCGCTTCTCGAACTCGACGATGATATCGTCGAACGCGAACGAGGTCTGTTCTTTTTTTGTGCGCCTTAGGACTGCTTTCACACGCTCGACGAGCTCAAGAATATCGAACGGCTTCGTTATATAGTCATCGGCACCGAGCTTTAGCCCTTTTATTCTATCGGAGACACCTATTTTTGCTGTGACGAATATCACGGCGGTGTCTTCAAGCGCCTCTATCACCTCAAAGCCCCACATTTTCGGGAGCATCACATCAAGTATTATCATATGAAATTTTGTGTTTTCCTCCTCCAAAAGAGC
>JAZRTU010000189.1:0-1646 GCA_045652185.1 Eubacteriales bacterium
GTATTGACTCCCGGTATTGCTATCCCGACAACTAACCCCGATCCCAAAACTGCAGCTCTCGTTCTCGCAGCTATGGGTGAAGCTTCCAAAGATACTTTGAACTACAGCTACTATGAAGTTCTTCTCAAACTCCGTAAAGCAAACGAGAAGTCCGCAGAAATGCTCGACATCATCTTTGAAAACAGAGTTTATGACCTCGGTATCGTATTTGGTAGCTCTTGGGGCAACCTCCTCACTCTCCTTGATATCGGTAACGGTATCGGCAATAACGGCGAAAACAACTTCGAATCCTTCTTCGGTCAAAATGAAGCAAGCATTCAAGCTGCTATTCAAAAAACAATCGACGCTTTCGAAGCTTTGCCGTAAACCTCACGTTTACTAACAGAAAATCCGCTGAAATTTCAGCGGATTTTTTTATTTAAACAAACACCATCACCATCAACAGATAACCAAGCAAGAAGCAGCACGGAAACGTCAAAAGCCACGCCAAAAACATAGCATATATCTTTTTTGTTTCCACGCCGCCGGTAACAGCTCCGACTCCCATTACTGCAGTTGTTTTCGAATGTGTTGTGCTGAGCGGAATACCAAAATACGTTGCTAAAAGTACGCAGAGAGAACCGCCGAGGTCAGCGCAAAAAGCAGAGTTCATATTTAGCTTCGTCATTTCTTTGCCTACGGCGTTGACGATACGTTCGCCGCCGAGTGACGTTCCGAAAAACATCAGAAGCGACACAAGCAGCAACGCAACTATTTCTTTATGTGTTTCGTTTAGCTGTATATTTGATAGTACAAGGAGAAATACACCAACAAATTTCTGACCGTCCTGCGCACCGTGCGCAAACGCCATTATGGCGGATGACATTATCACGAGAGGTCTTATTTTACTTTCTTTACTTTTAATTCGTTTTCCGATCATGCCGAAGAATGCGCCGAATAGTACGCCAAGCGAAACGGACATCACAAGCCCGAGGGCAACATTTATTATTTCGGATCTATCAACAGTGCCGGAGCATGAAAGTGCCGAGCCGCAAAGTGCTGAAACGAGCGCGTGGCTTTCGCTTGTGGGAATACCGAAATACCAAGCGGCGACAGCCCATATGACAACGCTCAGCATTGAAACGGAAAGGATCGACGATTGCCACTCATTCGACACAGACACGATGTTCATTATACTGTTTGCAACCTTGCCACTATACATATAAGCGCAAACACTACCGAGCAAATTCATCACCGCAGCCAAAAATGCGCTCTTTTTCAAACTCATAGCACCCGAGCCGACACACGTCGCTATTGCATTAGGCGCATCAGTCCATCCATTGACGAACACGAGCGCAAATAGTAGAATCAGGGTAATTATCATTGTACCATCTTTTGCATCGTAATATTACAAATGTATTATCGTATGGTAAAATATATGCACCAAAATAATTATTTTGGCTCAAAACGACAAGGTGCGATTATATCCTTGACAAATAGATTTTTATTGGTATAATATCATATGATGCCTCCATAGTTAAATGGATATAATAAACCCCTCCTAAGGGTTAGTTATGGGTTCGATTCCCGTTGGGGGTGCCAAAAAATACACACTCTTTCGAGTGTGTATTTTTTTATCCAAGCCGCAGGCTTGGCATATCATCACG
>JAZRTU010000190.1:0-3944 GCA_045652185.1 Eubacteriales bacterium
TGCAACGCTCGATCCTATCGGAACAAGCACGTTTTGAGGCTCTTCAACGCCGTCACCGTCAACCGTTACGAGAGATTTCGTTATCGGCTTTCCTTCAACGAGGCATTTATATACATTATAGCAGGTTTCTATATTGAAAACAGCGCTGAACGTATCGTGCGGAAGTCTATCATACGGTATCTCCGTTTTATAGGCTGCGGCGATAAGCTGGCGTTCGTCTCCTTGGGGATATTTATCGGAGCAAAGACTCACGTCGATAAACGATCTGTCCCCGAGATACTCAACGAATCCATATGCCGTTTCAAGCATCTGCTCACCAATGACGATCTCCGCCTTTTTAATGCAAAGGATCTTCATCATTATCTTTATACCGCCAATTATCTCTTGCGGATAGTCTCGAAGAAGAGAAAGGTCCTTCGTCATATACGGTTCGCTCTCGACACAGTTTATCAAGAACTTATTAACTCTTCCGACCATGTTTTTAAGCTTGGTGTGAGTGGGAAATCCCGCGCCTCCCGTACCAACAACACCGAAGCGGCTCAACGCATCGATAAGCTCTTCGGAAGACGAGTCTGTCAAGGACTTTGTATATGGGTGCGATTCTTCAAAAATATCGCTATCATCGCTCGTTATCTCTACTTGAAACACGCCTTCTTCATCGGCTTCAATCGAATTGACGATACCGCTAACGCTCGAATGCACGTTGGCGCTGAATTCTCCGTCAGCCTCGCCGATGAGTTGACCGATAGCTACGTGTTCACCGAGAGATACAACACATTTGGCAGGCAAACCTATATGCTGTTTCAAAGATATAACCACTTTTTCGGGTGACGGGAGCAAAGACGTCTCTCGATGCTCGGAGACAGTTTTTCTGTTTATCTTTTTTCCGCCGACAAAAGTTATAGGCATAAACCCAACCTCCATTTGTGTATCATAATTCAGTTTATTATACCAAATCAGCGGTGATTATTCAAGTGTTTGGGACTTGTTTTTCGTTTTGCGGCACAATTTTTTTGTGGCTTAATTGCTTAAAGTTGAAATAATTGTTGAAAAACAAACTCAAATATGATAATATAATACCATATTAAGATAAGGTGGTGATGACATGGACAGAGAGATAAAAACGAACTGTGAATCGTGTGTAAATTACGTGCTCGACGAAGAATACGGTGAATATTACTGCAAGATCGACCTTGACGAAGACGAAATGGAGCGATATGCTGCCGGAAGATATAAAAGCTGTCCGCACTATCTTTTTTACGATGAATACCTCAGCGTTAGAAAACAAAATTAGGAAGGGGCTAAATAATGAAAAAAATTGATATTTTTCCATATATCGACCACACGGAATTGAGAAGAAACGCAACGACGGACGATATTAAACGTCTTTGTGATGAAGCTCGTACATATTCGACGGCATCGGTTTGTATTTCTCCGTTTTTCGTTGAAGAGGCCCATTCTTATTGGGGTAAGGACTCGAAAATATGTACCGTTGTCGGATTTCCGAACGGATACGTTACTACAGGTTCAAAATGTTTCGAAACGCTTGAAGCAGTTAAGCAAGGCGCATTTGAAATAGATATGGTCATAAATATGGCGCTTTTGAAGGAACGCAGAACCAAGGAGCTTCTTTTGGAGATAAATGCTATTAAAAGCGCGTGCCGCGGTGCGCTCCTGAAGGTCATCGTTGAAGCGTGTATGTTGACTCAAGACGAAAAAATATATATCAGCGAGGTGGTTTCCGAATCAGATGCTGAATATATAAAAACGTCAACGGGATTTTCGTCAGGCGGCGCAACGCTCGAGGACGTTGAGCTTTTTGCAAAATATTGCAAGGGCAAAAAAGTCAAAGCCGCAGGCGGTATTAAATCCCCTTCCGATGCGGTGAGATTTATCAATGCAGGCGCATCGCGCTTGGGTTCAAGCTCACTTTTGAAGATGCTTCTTGAGGCGGAGGATGACATATTATGACCGAGCGGGAATTAGTAAAGCTCGCCTTTGAGGCAAAGAAATGCTCATATTCGCCATATTCGCATTTCAGCGTTGGCGCGGCTCTTCTTTGCGAGAACGGAAGCGTTTATTTGGGTTGCAATATTGAAAACGCATCATACGGCGCGACGAACTGCGCCGAGAGAACAGCGATGTTTAAGGCGGTAAGCGAGGGGAAAACGAAATTCTCGATGCTCGCAGTCGTTGCGGACGAGATGCCGCTTCCTTGTGGGATCTGCCGTCAGGTCATCGCGGAATTTTGCGGAAAAGATTTTCCGATCATCGTTGCGACCGAAAAAGAAACAAAAAAATTCACGCTTGACGACTTGCTTCCAAACGCGTTTTCGGCGGAAAGCTTGAATTGAGGTGATCTTATGCAAGAGATGGAATTACAATATCATTTGAAGATACAAAGAGGTGACGTCGGAAGATACTGTATTCTTCCCGGTGATCCCGCAAGATGCGAGCTTATCGCGAAATATTTCGACGATGCGAAATTTGTTGCTTCTAACAGAGAGTACGTTATCTATACGGGAACACTTCTCGGCGAAAAGGTTTCGGTCTGCTCAACGGGCATCGGCGGTCCGTCGTCAGCTATTGCGATGGAAGAATTATTTCTTTGCGGTGCAGACACATTCGTTCGTGTCGGTACTGCAGGCGGAATCGACACAAAGGTAACGGCGGGAGATTGCGTTATCGCAACGAGCGCAGTTCGACAAGACGGAACGAGTTATGAATACGCACCGTATCAATTCCCTGCGACAGCCGATTTCGAGGTTACAACGGCGCTGAAAATGGCGGCTGAAAAGCTCGGTTATTCGCACCACATCGGTGTCGTACAAAGCAAGGACTCGTTTTATGGTCAACATTCGCCCGAACGAATGGCAGTTGCATATCAACTTGAATCCCAGTGGGAGGCTTGGAAACGTCTCGGCGTGCTTTGCAGCGAGATGGAAGCGTCAACTCAATTCGTTGTCGGTGCAACACTCGGAGCACGTTGCGGCGGTGTGTTCCACATCGTTTGGAACCAAGAAAGAGAAAAAATGGGGCTTATCCAAAAGCCCGACGAGGATACGGACAAAGCTATTCGTGTAGGTGTTGAAGCACTGAAGCTCCTCATCGAAAACGACAGAAAGAAAGGAATTTCAAAATGATCTTATACGTTATCAGACACGCTGACCCCGATTACAGCATCGACTCGCTCACAGAGTTCGGTTGGAAAGAAGCTGAGGCACTCGGTGAAAGAATGTCTAAGAGCAACCTTGACATCATATATACCTCCCCGCGCGGAAGAGCTATTGCGACAGCAGAGCCGACTTGCAGAAAAACCGGTATCAAAAGCACCGTTGAGGAATGGATGAACGAGGATATGCACTATATGCGTACTCCGCAATTCGCAGAGGCAGACCAAAGGGCGACGAAATACGAATTTTCGTTTGACAAGGGAGTTCAAGGATTTACAGAGTATCATCACGAAAACCCGAGAGAAGAGTTTTTGGCGAACATGATAAAATCCTCCGACGAGTTTTTCGAGCGTCACGGCTACAAGCGTGAGGGCGGGCTTTATAAGATCATCGACGGAGGTCTTCCAAAACGCGTTGCCTGCTTCTGTCATGGTGGCTTCGGAAGCGCATGGATGGCGCACCTCATGGGGTATCCCCCTGCGTTCGGTTGGATGAAGTTCCAGATCAGAACTACCTCCGTTTCGAAATTTGTGTTCAGTGACTATAACAACAGCGGCTATGCTCAGGTTAGATGCGAATACCTTGGTGATACGTCGCACGTTTATTTCAACGGACTCAAGAACAATCTCAGATAACTAAAAAAGCCACGGCTCAATGAGCCGTGGCTTCAGTTTGCAGACAAAGTCTGCAAACTGAAGGAGACTGAGACAAACGAAGTTATTTTTCACGAAAAACGAGCGTCGGCTTACAAAGGTAAGGTAGTCGAGTTTT
>JAZRTU010000191.1:0-1566 GCA_045652185.1 Eubacteriales bacterium
GTATAATTAATACAATAATGCATGTTTGAACCCAAAGAAAGGCGAAAAATAATGAAACTTTCAGATAAAACCGAAATCAAAATATATATCCTCTCATTGTTGGATGTTATAAATGAACCGCTCCCCTACATCAGAATAAACGATATCACCGTCCACGACGGTGTAATAACAGGTTTTGAGTTTGCCGACTCGTTCGTTGAACTTTTGCGTGACGGACTCGTTGATAAGCTTGATGGAGATGAAGAATTCTTCAAAATCAGTATAAACGGACATACAGCGGTAAAAAAATATGAAAAAATGTATTCTGGAATAATGCAAAAAGCCGCAAGATCAGCAAACAAACTCTATTATTTCTATCGTACCGATATAAAAAGCACCTCTGAGATCGAGTATAACGCTGATAACAGCGTTATGCTTAATTGCAATCTAAAAAGGGAAGACGAAACGATCTTTTCTCTGAAAATAAAGCTCACAGATTATTCTTATGCAGAAAAACTAAAGGATAACTTCACCGAAAACAACGATAATATCTATAAAGGAGTCCTCGCGTTGCTGTCGGGCGACGTGAATTATATATTCGAGTAATGACGAAAAAAGAAAAAGCCAAGCTTTTCGATGAATACCTGAAAAATTTGTATGGTGATGTCGAGTGCGGACTCGATTCGGGCGGCGATCCCTTCAGACTTCTCGTAATGGCAATATTATCCGCCCAGTGTACCGACGCAAGAGTTAATATCGTCTCAAAAACGCTTTTCGAAAAGCTTCCCGATGCAAGATCAATGGCGGAAAGTAAGGAAGGCGAGCTTGAGGAATTGATTCGTTCCGTCGGACTCTATAATTCGAAAGCGAAAAACCTCCGCGCGTGCGCAAAGCGTATATGCGATACATACGACGGCATTGTCCCAAAAGAAATGGATGACCTACTGACCCTCGGCGGAGTCGGCAGAAAAGTCGCTAACCTCGTAAGAGGCGATATCTATGGACTCGGTGGTATCGTAGCTGATACCCATTGTATCCGAATAACCCACCGCCTCGGTCTGACGACAAAGCCCGACCCACTCACAACTGAGCGCGAACTTGATAAATTGATCCCGAAAAACGAACAGTCCGACTTTTGCCACCGTATAGTAATGTTCGGCAGAGATATCTGTACCGCACGAAGCCCTAAATGCGATAAGTGCGAAATGATAAATATTTGTAAATATAAATGATGCTTGACAAATAAATATTTTTATTATATAATAAAAACAGAATAAGAAAGCGAGGTACGGACCGATGGGACAGTTAGATTCTGAAAACGCGAATATAGCTACCCCTGCGGGAGTATCCTTTTAAATCAACATCAGCGCATCACCGCAAGGGTAGAACACCCCTGCGGTTTTTTATTTTATCAAAAGGAGAATATTTATGAATAAGTTAAAATTAATTATCACATTTATCTTGCTTGTATCGCTGTTTCTTGGCATAGTTTCCTGCACACCCGCCGAAGAAAGCAAGGCGGAAAGCACCGGTGATGTGAGTGAGGCGGTGTCGGACGAGGTGAGTGAGGCGGTCTCAGACGAGGAA
>JAZRTU010000192.1:0-14258 GCA_045652185.1 Eubacteriales bacterium
TAGGTCAGGTTAAGTCCTTTTCCGCTGTTTTCAAGCTTATCAACAACGCGGATGCTATGTTTATAATGTGCAAATCCGTTAGGTGAAAGCATATCGAGTACTCGCTCTCCTGAATGACCGAACGGTGTATGTCCGAGGTCATGGCCAAGTGATGCAGCATCGGCAAGATCTTCATTGAGGCGCATCGATCTCGCGAGTGTTTTTGCTATTCGATTTACTTCGAGCGTATGAGTCAGACGCGTTCTGTAGTGATCGCCCTCGGGAGCGACGAACACCTGCATTTTATGCATTAGTCTACGAAACGATTTTGAGTGAATTATTCTGTCGCTATCCCGTTGAAACTCAGTTCTAAATGGGCACGATTTTATTGGGCGTTCTCTTCCCTTTGTGTTCTCGCTCAGAAACGCTTTTTCGCTCAGGAAGTTGCGTTCCCATTCATAGGTAACGTTTTTCATCGTTTTTCCTCCTACGGTCGAATTTACATCAACAACTAATTATACGCAAATTTCTTTTAAAACACTTTTTTAATTTTCTATTTTTTTATTTTTTGTTCTTTTTATCAGACAAATCAATGCTATTCCGAATAATACTCCGCAAAAATCGATCCAAACGTCGCCAAGCTCACCGCTTCTGCCGATTGAAAACAGCTGTATCGTTTCGTCAATCAATGCAACAAGGAGTCCGATGAACAAAGATGTAGTAATATTGTATCTACTATCCTTCACGAAGCTTTTTATTATACTCAGCGCGATCCCCAACACCGAATACTCAACAAAATGGGCGAGTTTTCGGATGATATGAGTTTTATTCCCAATATCATCCCCGAACACCTTTGAGAGTATTTCGACCACTTTTGCCGATGCATTCGAGGAAGCCTCGGCGTTTTGGAAAGAGTTTATAAAAATAAACGCTATTACCGAAACGATTATTACAAGCAATATTAGAGCTTTTTTTGTTTTGTCAGATATTTTTGCCCTCATCTCTCATTGACCTTGCGGCATTCAATATTGCCTCACTTATATTTATTCCGCCCAACAATCGAGCGAGTTCATTTATACGATCATCCTCGCCTAGACACTTCATTTTCGTTTGGGTTCTTCCGTCTATTTCGGATTTGGATATTTTAACGTGGGTATGCGCAAGTGCCGCTATTTGAGGAGCATGAGTAATACATATAACTTGTGAATTTTGTTTTTTCGCTAATCCTTTTAATTTTATTCCGATTTTTTGGCTTGTTTTACCGGATATACCTGTATCGATCTCATCGAATATCATTGTCGAGGCTGTTTCATCGTTACCTGAAACTGTTTTGAGAGCAAGCATTATTCTTGAAAGCTCGCCGCCCGATGCTATTTTACCGAGTGGTTTTGCTTCTTCACCTACGTTTGTACGAACAAGGAATTTTATTTCGTCGCCTCCCGTTGCGCCGAATTCTTTTCCGCTTATATCGACGATGAGGACTGTTTTTTCCATATCGAGATCTTTAAGCTCGTTCTTGACCTTTTCTTCAAGGAGCTTTGCGCCATTTTTTCTGAATTCAGTCAACTTACTTGACGCAACCAAAAGCTCGTCTTTGACCTCTTCTATTTTTATTCGGAGCTCTTTTATTTCATCTTCGTAATTTTCGAGACGTTCAAGCTCTGATTCCATTTTTTCTTTTTCTTCTATTGCGGCTTCGATAGATCCGTATTTTCTCGTCAAATTACCGAGTTTCATCAGACGTTCTTCAATCTTATCGAGCTCTGCTTCACTGTTTTCGAGGTCGTTATCGATCATTGATCTTGCGCTCTCGCTGATATCCTCAAGCTCATATCTCGTGCTTTTCAATCGTTCGATCAGATCATCGACATTTGGAACGGCATTTTTTATTTTTTCAAATGCTCTTATTGAATAGATTATTTGGCTTATTGCGCTGATACCGTTTGTTGCGGCACAACCATCGTAGAGCTTTTCGTTTACCTCGTCACAAGCGCGGTTAATATTATCAATATTTGCGACATATAGGCGTTTTTCCTTTAGTTCTTCCTCTTCACCTATTCTCGGTTTTATTTTTTTTAATTCATCCAATCTATAACTGATAAAATCTGCTTTATCGTTTCTATCCTGTTCGTCGATATACAACGATTCGAGCTCTTTATTTAATTTGCGATATTTATCGTATACTTTTTTATACTCTTCGACAAGCTCGCTGCTTCCGCAAAATGAATCGAGATATTCCTCGCAGCTTTTTCCTGTTCTGAAGGCATAGGTATCCTGTTGACCGTGGATGTTCACGAGAAGGGTTGATATTTCCTTTAATTTAGATGCCGGAACGGTACGTTCGTTTATCTTTGCAGTTCCTCTGCCATCGGAGGTTATTTTTCTTGAAACGAAGATCAGTCCGTCTTCATCGGGATAGACATCCATTTCCGCAAGGATATCGGATATTTTTTTATTAACGCTGAAAACGCCTTCGACGAGTGCATAATCTTCTCCTGCACGGATCAGATCCCTCTCGCTTCTCGCACCGCAAAGGAGCATTATCGAATCAATGAGTATACTTTTTCCCGCGCCTGTTTCGCCCGTCAACACTGTGAAGCAGTCGTTTGGTTCGAGCGTCAATGATTTTATTACTGCTATATTTTCTACATGCAACGAGACGAGCATTTTTCTATCCCTTTCTTTGATTTTTAAGTTATCTGTTGTGGATATATTCCTCAAGTGTTTTGCAAAGGTTAGCGGCGCTTTCCTCGGTTCTTGCTACAAGGAACACAGTATCATCGCCGGCTATTGAGCCAACTACTTCATTCCAATTAAAAGCATCTATTGCCGCGCCTGCAGCAGCACCCATACCGACAAGTGTTTTTACAACCACTATATTCACCGCATAATCGACGCTTTTAACACACTCGGCAAGAATTTTTACATATTTTGAGTTTGTGCTTATGGTTTTTGGAACTACCGCATAGAATGAATCGACTTTATCTATTCCGAGCTCCTTCATATCTCTCGATATTGTTGCTTGAGTAGTTTCAAAGCCTGCTTCACAAAGATATTTTGTTAGTTCTTCCTGAGTACTGACACGATGTTTATGGATTATATTCAACAGTTCTTTTTGGCGTCTTTTTTTCATTTTTGAATCCTCTATATTGATAATTTATTATAAAGTACGTCGCAAAAGGAACGTTCACGAAGCTTTATTATTTTCGTTGTTTTTTTGCTTTCGGTTACTATTATTTTATCACCGTATTCGACAGTTACCGCTTCCTTGCCATCAAGAGAAAGCAACACCTTTCCCTGCTCCTCGGAAACAAGCATTACTTCGGTTTCGGGAGAAACAACAAGTGTTCTTGACAAGGTGAGGCTATGCGAGCTAATCGGTGTTATTGCAACCATTTTTGAATTTGGTTGAAGTATCGGTCCGCCTGCCGCCATAGAATATGCGGTTGAACCTGTTGGGGTTGATACTATCATACCGTCAGCTTTATGATGTGCGGCTTTTTTTCCGTCGAGATATACGGAAAAGCGGATAAGTCTTGTTATATCGCCTCTGCCGAGAACGGCTTCGTTCAGAAAATCGTTTTTATATATACATTCACCTTGGCGGTACAATTCGACCTTCAACATCATTCTCTCTTCTATAATGAATGCAGTTTCAAGTTCTGAAAGCTTTTCAAGCTCATTTTTTTCGAGTGCAGTCATATAGCCGAGATGTCCTGTATTTATACCAAGGATCGGTTTTTCGCTGCCCGCTATTGACAACATCGTTCCGTCGCCGCCAAGCGAGATTATAAAATCACAATCTTCTTCGGTTTCAGACACGATTATATTATTTTTATTCAATATTATTCTAAGATCGTGTTCGCATTCGCTTGCCGATACTTTTTCTTTATTCACATAAAGGAAAGCTTTCATTATTTCACCCTATTGCTTTTTTATCAAAGCGAGATACTCTTTATTGCCGTCGCCGCCGAGTATTGGCGATGGGACTATATTTTCGATTTGCAGACCGAACCTTAGGCTTTCGGTTTTTAAAAAGCTTATTGCTTCTTCAACTGCTTTTTCGTTTTTGACTATACCGTTTTTACCGATATTCTTTTTTCCGACTTCAAATTGGGGCTTTATCAAGGAGATGAACACACCTTCAGGATTTATGACCTTGCTGACGGACTCATAGATGAGACTTTGCGATATAAACGAGACGTCGGTTACTATTATATCGAACTTTTCACCAAACATCGATTCGTCGAGGTATCTTGCGTTTACTTTTTCGTATGATATTACTCTTTCGTCGTCGCGCAAGGTTTTATGTAGCTGATCTTCGCCGACATCTATACACACTACCTTTTTTGCGCCGCGTTGGAGGAGACAATCGGTAAATCCGCCCGTTGAAGCGCCGATATCAAGCGCGATCATTCCGCGGACGTCGATTTTAAAGCTATCAAGCGCTTTTTCGAGCTTATAGCCACCGCGTGATACGAATTTCTCATATTCGATTTTTATCTCACCTTGTTCATATTGCTCGGAGGTTTTTTTTACGATGTTTCCGTCAACGCTGACTTTTCCGCTCTCAATCAAGCGAGCGGCTTTGTTTCGCGATTCGCACAATCCAAGTTCTACGAGGGCTACGTCGATTCTCATATATTATTACCAAAATTACAATATTTCGCTCAATTTTTCGATTATTGAATCTGCTATCTGCTTTTGTGTCATTCCAAGCTCAAACAAAAGCTTTTCATAATTACCGTGGGGTACGAAGGTATTATCTATTGCTCGTACCTCAACATTATCATACATAGATGATATTTTTTCTCCTATACCGCCCTGCTTTACGCCTTCCTCGAGGACGAATATAAGCGACGTTCCCGAAACAAGTTCATCGAGAAGCTTTTTATTAAGCGGCCAGATCTTCACCAATTTTACGAGGCGTACGCCTATTCCTTTTTCTGCGAGAGAAAGAGCGGCGTCATGTGCATACTTCGTTATCTTTCCGTAGGTTATTATAGTTACGGTATTATCGTTCCATTCTTCTATTGCCAGATCGCCCACAGAAATAAAGTTGTTTTCATAGTTTAACGCTTTACCTCTTGGGTAGCGCACTGCCGTTAAGGAATCGTTCGAGAATGCTTTTTCAAACGAATAATCCATATCGTCAAAATTCTCGGGAGAATATATAGTAACGTTCGGTATCGAGCTCAAGAACGATACGTCAAAAACACCATGGTGGGTAGGACCGTCATCGCACACGAGTCCTGCTCTGTCGATCGCAAGTATCACGGGGATACGTTGAAGCGCGATATCATGGACGAGCTGGTCATAGCTTCTTTGCAGAAAGCTTGAATATACGGCAAACACTGCTCTTTTTCCGCCGACACACAAGCCTGCGGCAAAGGTCGCGGCGTGTTCTTCAGCTATTCCAACGTCAAAGAAGCGGTTGGGGTATTTATTCGCAAAATCACAAAGTCCCGTTCCGTCTTTCATTGCGGCTGTTATTGCAACGATGTTTTCGTCTGTTTCTGCTTTTTTAGTTATTATTTCTCCAAATCTGCCACTGAATTTTTCGCTATCGCTTGCTGTATAGCCTTCGTCGATATTGAAGCTTCCGACAGAATGGTATAGATCGGGTTTTTCGGTTGCTTTTTCATAGCCGCTTCCCTTTTTGGTTAAAACATGGACGAGGCAAGGGCCTTTTCTTCTTTTGGCTTCCTTCAAGACACTTTCGAGATGCGCTATATCCGTTCCGTCAACGAGTCCGATATAATTAATTCCAAGGCACTCAAAGAAGTTTACGTTTCCAAACGTACGTTTAACAAAATCCTTTATACCGCTTGAGAGCTTCAGCAATCCGCGGCTGAGTTTTGGTGGGAATTTTGAGAGAAATTTTTTCGTTTTATGTTTTAAACTGAAATATTTACTGCTTACTCTGATCTTCGACAGATATCTCGACAATCCGCCGACGTTCGGAGATATTGACATTTCGTTATCATTCAATATGATTATCAGATTAAGTCCGCTTTTCGGAAGATTATTGAGGGCTTCATACACCATTCCGCCTGTAAATGCTCCGTCACCCGCTACAGCGATGGTATAGCTATCGTCGCCGTTGAGCTTTGCCGCCGTCGCGATACCAAGGGCGGCAGATATTGACGTACTGCTATGCCCCGTTCCAAATGCATCATACTCGCTTTCGTCGCGTTTTTCAAACCCGGACAGACCTTCGTACTGACGAAGAGTATCAAATCTATCCAATCTGCCCGTTAACATTTTATGGACGTAGCATTGGTGTCCGACATCAAATATTATTTTGTCTTTGGGGCAATCGAAAACTCGATGCAAGGCGATCGTCAACTCGACTACTCCGAGATTCGACGAAAGGTGTCCACCGTTTTTCGATACTGTTTCTATTATTTTTTCCCGATATTCCGATGACAGCTCATTCAATTCGTTTATAGTGAGGTCTTTCAAGTCACTCGGAGAATTTATTCTATTTAACAAAGACATAAGAACACCTTATTTCTTACTGTTTTCTCACTGTTTCTTTATTTTAAACACACAAAGTAATTTCGCAACATTCGTTACTATCATTACACTTTTTTCCATTGCGAAACGTTTTCCGAGCGCTTTTCCGCCTACTGTCAATGCTGCTACACTTGAAGTTAACAAAAGTGTCCACCAAAATGCGTTTTCTGACGTTTGAAAAAGACTCGCGGCAATAGCAGTTCCTGTCGCTCCGCTTATGACACCGCAGATGTCACCGACAACGTCGTTACAGAACGACGATACTTTTTCAGCATTTTTCAACAATTTAACTGCTGTTTTGCCCACTACATTTCGCTGTGCCGCCATACTGTTGAATGGCGCCTCTTGCGCCGTTGCTACTGCAAGACCTATTATGTCAAAAATTATACCAAGCATAATAAATATTGCTAACACTATTAACGCCACATACATATTGAGCTCGTTGAGAAGCTCACCTGATACAAACGACAAGAATGCCGTTATTACGATACTTATAAAAAATACTTTTATTGCCCAAGAGTATTGGGAATTCTTCTTTTTTTGTCCCTTTTTCTTTTTTCGTCGGGGTACTTCCGTTTGATTTTGCATTTTTTGTTCCTTTTTCTAAATCAATTATGAATTATAAAAGAGTGAGGCTCGCAGGACGTAAACTTTGTGGCTTGAGGTCAAGTAGGATTTCCCCATTCGTTACTCCTCGTCGCCGATGAAGCGGTTTCCCTTTAAATCGAAAGCCGGTACGTTTCCGTAGCCGAGACTTGATTGCCTTATGGGCTCACACTGCAATCCGCCCTGCGATATATTTAATTAATCAGCCTAGGAGTTTTCCTCCATGATTCGTTGTTGTTTCCTAGTCTCTTTTGCAGCGATGGTTTCAAACAGCAATAACCGGACTCGCCCGTACGCTGCTTATCCAAGTCTGAACCGTTATTCGCCAGAACCACTCAAGACAGGCTACTCTATTCACAGCATCGTTATCGTACCGCATAATAGGTTTAATCTTTATCCCGTACGCACTATGGTTACACATAAGTGGGTACACGCACGCACAGAAAAAAGCCTCAAAGGCAGGAGGGTCACTACCGATATGCCATTACCGGATGCCCTCAAGCCATTCTCCCAGCATCCACCCTATATTGGGCATACAAAGCAAACACAAGGAGCTTCATCGATATGCCAGTTTGCGGATTTTTAGGCCCGCTTTCGGAAACGACGAACCAACTAGGATACTGCGCCTACCATGGTTCATTTTTTGCGGCAAAGCATTTTGTCGCAAAATTTGAAAAGACGTGCTCTCGCTTCACAATCTTTAAACTTATAGAGCTGATCTTTTGCTCTTTCGGAATAATCTGTTGCAAGCGATATCGCTTTTTCTTTTCCTATATATTTAACAAGTGTTGATTTTTCGTTCTTTTCATCACTGCCCGTACTTTTTCCAAGCAGTTGAGGATCACCGTCCAAGTCAAGAAGGTCATCGATTATTTGGAATGCCTTTCCGAAATATTCGCCAAAATGATCGGCGGCACGCTTTTCCGCATCACTGCCGTTTGCCGCAACTACACCAAGCATACATGCCAATGACAACAGGTCGCACGTTTTCATTTTATACATCATCAATATTTCTTCTTTGATGAGCGGTCGCTTCTCTCCCTCAAGGTCGATCTGCTGTCCGCCGCACATTCCGTGCGCTCCGCTTTTTTTACAAATCAGCTTTATCGCTTCAACGTTCTGCATCGAGGAAAGGTCGCTTTTAGCGGCGGTCTCTATCGCACTGAACACAAGCGCATCTCCTGCAAGTATTGCGGTTGCCTCGCCGAAAACACGATGGTTTGTTAATCTGCCGCGACGATAATCGTCGTTATCCATTCCCGGTAGATCGTCGTGGATGAGCGAAAACGTATGTATCATTTCAACTGCGGCGGCATAATTTAGCGCGGTCATTTTATCCTGTCCGCACATTTCGCAAAACTCGAGCACAAGATATGGACGAACTCGTTTTCCGCCTGCCAAAGTTGAATAGCTCATACTGTCAAGAAGCGTAATATATGGCACTTCTTGAGTTTCAAGCAATTCTTCAAGCTTATTTTGGACCAGTTTTACGTTTTCTTCAAGATTATTTTTCATCGAGCTCACTAAATTCACCTTCCGTATATCCGTCGTCAGTTTCTGTTATTATTTTAACACGCTCTGCGGCGTTATCGAGAATTTTATTGCAAAGCTTCACGAGTGAAACACCTTCTTCATAGAGCGCGAGGGTGCGGTCTATCGGTACGTCGCCCGCTTCGAGTGAGCGCAACACCTCCTCGAGACGTTTCATGGCATCTTCAAAGTTGAGTTCTTGCATTTACATTTCCTCCTTTTCGTCAACGGTCGTTTTCACCGTTCCGTCGGCAAGAGTTATTGTTAATTTATCACCGCTTGCCAGATCGGAAACGCTTTTTACCACCTTGCCGTTCTTTTGCGCAAGTACATATCCTCTTTTCAGAGGCGCTTTTGGAGAAAGCAAAGGGAGTTTTTCGCTCAGTACGTTGAGCTTATATCTATATCGTTCGAGATGCTTCTCAACCGCGAGGTCAAGGCGCTCCTCGACATTGACGAGTTTCATACGTTTATCGTCGATAGTTGCAAACGGGCTCGTTAACACACGGCGCTCGGCAAGCTCGGCGACACGTCTTTTTTTCTTTTCGATATCGGTCAACACGACTTTATTCATCATAGATACCACGTTATCGAGTTGGGTACGAAATCTTGTTTCGTCGGGGAAAACCAATTCTGCCGCTACGGACGGGGTTGCGGCTCTGACGTCGGCAACGAAGTCGGTTATTGTGAAATCGGTCTCGTGTCCAACAGCAGAAACGATCGGAACAGTTGATGCTGCAACGGCACGCGCAAGGTCTTCGTTATTAAAAGCCCACAGATCTTCGATGGATCCGCCGCCACGCCCGATGATTATTGCATCCACACGTTTTTTTGTGTTAAAAAACTTTATTCCCTGAATTATATTCTTGGGAGCATCGGCGCCCTGAACGAGCGAGGGATAGAGGTATATTTGCGCCGCGGGAAAACGACGGCGACCGACGTTTATCATATCTCTTACGGCAGCACCCGTCGGCGATGTTACTATGCCGACTTTAAATGGACATTTCGGTAGTCTTTTTTTGCGCGACGGATCGAAAAGCCCTTCGCTTTGAAGCTTTCGTTTCAGTTGCTCAAAGGCGATATAAAGCGCGCCGATACCATCGGACTCCATTTTCGTTACGTAGAGCTGATACTGTCCTGCATCCTCGTAGACGGATATTCTTCCGTAACACAAAACAGAAATACCATTTTCGGGGCGGAAGAGCATCTTTTCGGCAACCGAACGGAACATTATTGCAGAGAGCTGACTTCTACCCTCTTTTATTGTAAAATAAAGGTGACCGCTCGAATGGAATTTAAGATTCGATATCTCGCCTTTAACACAGATGTTTTTCAACATCGGTTGGTTATCGACGAGCATTTTCATATAGTTATTCAGTTGGGTAACTGTTAATATTTTTCTTTCTTCCATAGTTAAAGAGTTTTTGCAATACTTCCAAGCACTCCGTTGATAAAGCTTACTGCTTTTTGATCATCGTAGAGCTTCGTTATTTCAACTGCTTCGTTGATGGCTATTTCAACGGGGGTATCGAGATACATCATCTCACACGCGCACATTCTTATTATACATTTTGCCAATATCGAAATACGTTCAAAGCTCCAATTATCAGCTAATGCGGCGATTTTTTCGTCGATCTCTTCTATATGCTCAACCGTGACCTTGAAAAGCTTTTCGCTGAAATCGTTATATTTCAGTTCCCTGTTATCGAGCGCAAGCTCGATTCGCTCTTCGGGGGTGCTTTCACGGTTATATGTATAATCAAACAACAATTCTATTGCTGTTATTCTTGCATCGCGTCTTGTTACTTTCATAAACTTACCTCTCCGTCTATGCAGGATAATTGTATAAATTAACATCTTATTCTATCATATTTTTTCTTCATTTACAAGGGTTTTTTGCAAAAAGTTCTTCTTTTCGGTTATGTTTTTATGTATATTTCATCGTTTTTGTGACTGTTGGGTAGTGAATGATGGCATTTTCCCGACACGGTCAAATACTCGGTTATAAAATAAACACGTCAGACAAAGATAACCCGCTTTCCGTTTTGGAGAGCGGGTTTTGTTATCCTATAATTCTTTCGATATCCTTTTCATCTGCCTCGGGTAGGACTGTTTTCAAGTGGGTGAGCAATATTTCTTTCGAGGCAAGCGGTTTTCTTTTATATGCGCTTCTGACAAAATCATAGCCGAGCAGGTGCTCGGGGGTAGTATATTCAGCGACGCCCCAGCCATATTCTTTACCTGTTTTATCTCTCATATAGACAAAATCGTTCACACAAACGTAGGTTTGCATTTGCAGGCGGGTTGTTACGGTTTCGAAGCCAACATTTCCGTTTTTTGTATAATTACAGATACGCTTCAGCTCTTTCGAAAGAAGGATCTTATTTTCGTCAATCGTATCGAAGATGTTTTTATCTTTATATGAGGCGAGCTCATCGTCGAATCTCGAGTCGAAGTCATAGCCGTCACGACGATAGTTTACGAGGTCGGGGACGAAGCGTTTCGCAACAAATCCCGCTTTTCCGCAGAAGAGCTTTCCGTATAAAAAGCCGCCCTCTTTTATGAGCGGTCCTTTCCATTCCCACGGGCCGTCGACATCTTTTGAGAACCAAAGCTCACGCGGACACATCTCTTCGATTGAAAATCCCTCGATATTATTTTTGAAAAATGGGAGAAAGCCAAGATATTCGACGATCTCTATTATATCTTTTTTTGAACCAAAAGAATATTTCATGCTCTTCCCTCCTTTTCTTAATTATAACACTTTAAGAATATTTTTTCAATAATTTTTCGAAATACTATTGACATATAGCAACGCTATGGTATAATACAGTTAGTGCAGATAGTACAGATAATACAGTTTTGGGGAGGTGGGACGATGCAAAACATATTTTCCGGGAAAAGCGATGTTTTCGTTGAAGTTGCCCAGCGTTATGAAAACTTCATAAAGCTTGGGATACTCAAGGACGGCGACAAGCTACCCTCGGTGAGAACTGCTGCCGGTGAGCTTGGAGTGAATCCGAACACTGTGCAGAAGGCATACACGCTATTGGAAGAAAAAGGGCTCATTCGTGCGCTTCCGAAGAAGGGGGCGTTCGTGACGTACTCGTCTGCCGAGGGTAAGGAAGAAAGGAAAGAAAAAGAGAGGAAGGATATTTTCGATACACTTAGCCGTCTCAAAAACGATGGGGCGGCTAAGGAAGATATCCTATTGATTTTGGAGGAGGTATTCAAGGGATGATCAAGATCAGAGGACTTACACACGCGTTTGGGAAAAAGACGGTGCTTTACAACATCAATCTCGACGTGCCCGACGGGACGATACTTGGTATCGTCGGAATCAACGGTGCGGGCAAATCGACGTTTTTGAGGTTGCTTTGCGGTGTTTACATGATCGAGAGTGGGGACGTATCGTATGACGGAAGGTCGCCAAGCGATGCGATGACGAGAAAGGATATTTTCTATTTGCCCGACGATCCATACTACACGTCATCGACGACACCGAACAAGCTTTTTGAGTCGTACAAGGTATTTTACCCGAGCATTGACAGAGGTGTTTTCGACGAGCTGATATCGAAATACAGCATCAACCCGAAGGGCTCGGTCAAAAATTTCTCAAAGGGTATGAAGCGTCAGATGTTTATTGCGCTTGCTTTGGCGGTGAAGCCGAAATATCTGCTTCTTGACGAGGCGTTCGACGGACTTGATCCGCTATCACGAAAGATATTCAAGGAAGCGATAATCTCACTCGTTGAGGAGGAAAACACAACGGTGCTTATCTCAAGCCACTCGCTTCGCGAGCTTGAGGATTTTTGCGATAAGTTTGTGCTTATCGATGCGACCGTGATCAAGAGTGAGGGTGATATTTCCGAGCACGTTAACAAACTTTGCAAGTTCGAGCTCGCGTTCTTCGAGCCGATCTCGGATGATGCGTTTACTTCGCTGCCTGTCGTTTCGCTCGAAAATAACGGTCGGTTCGTTCGTGTTGTGCTTGAGGGTAACTCTGAGGAGATGAAGGCGAAGCTTCTTTCGCTCTCCCCTGCCGTCATCGACGAGATGAAGTTGGATTTTGAAGAGGTATTCATCCACGACGTTGAGAAGAAGGAGGGTAAATGATGAAATTCGACAAGATGAGAAGTACGGCTTCTTATTTCCGACATCAATTTTATGGCAACGGGAAGGCGCTATTGTTTATTTCGATATTTTCGATAATTTTCGCTTTTATCTCAGGTATTAACGGACAGCCGAGATACGAATACAGTGACGGCAAGACTTATATCGTCGGGTATAACGCGACTGTTGGATTTTCGGTATTTCTGCTTTGTATTCTTTGCTATTTCGTTCCAGTTATTTTGTTTTCATTCTTCAAAAAGCGCAGAAATCTTGATTACATCTATTCGATGCCGATCGGCAGATTTAACCTTGGGGTCGTTCACTATGTGATCGGGCTCATTATGGTTTTCGTTCCGTTTACGGCTTCGTATTTGACAAACTTTTTCCTGCTTCTGTCGAGGCAAAGCGACAAGCTTGAGCTCTCACATTGTTTGCCATTGTATTTTTGGTGTTTGCTTTTGGGTTGGATAATGTACTCGTTGTTCACCTTTGTATTCAATGAAGCTAACACGACGGCAGACGGATGCACTTTTATGATATTATGGACTTTTGTGTTCGCTTTGATCTCTGCTCTCTTTGAATGGTTTTATGATACATATGTTTTCATTCCATGGATGTATTTGGCAGGTATAGCATCGTCATACGGTGATAATATCAGTAAATTCCCCAATACACTTGTCGAGATGTTCGAGGATGATATCTTTTACTACGCATTATGTGTATTTATCTTTGTCGGTGTGTTTTCAATGGTATATTTTCTCGCGACGTTCGGAAAACGAAGGACCGAGAAAACTGAAGAGGTCTCGGATTCTCCGTTTGGTTACGCTTCTATGATACCTATTTATGCGATCACCTTGATATCACTTTTTGAATCGATCGGCGGTTTGATCTTTATTACAATCTCAGCTGTTATAGGTTACACGATATTCAGGAGAGGGTTCAAATACAAGGTCGCTGACTATGTCGTTATGGCGCTCCTATTAGGGCTTTGTGCGATCGCGATAATTCAAGGTTAGGGATGATATTAACATGAAAAAGTTTTTAGTTTGTTTATCATTGATTTTACTTGTTATTGCAACTATTGCTGTGTTTATTATATCTCTTCCTTATGTAAACGACTCCTTGGCAAAGGACGTCGAGAAGCAGCTCAAAATCATTGAGCTTCCCGACAAGACGGAGATGATCGAATCTCTGTCTATAGCCGGTAAGATCGTCGGAAACGGCAACGGTATGCAGTATTTCGGCGCTATGCTGATCAAAAGTGAAAAAACACTTGATGAGCTTTCTGCATACTATTCGGGCAAGCTCGATGGCATTTTGGTGAAGGAACAAAAATCAAAGGAAATAGAGTTCACCCACGGAGACGTATCGTTTAGCAGTAACATCAACGAAGAAGGTAATTATTTTATCGTTTATCTTTTCGGGGATGGGATATTTCCTTTTTCGGAATTGGATATTCGCGGGCATTAAATCATAGTTCACAGTTATTTTCAAAAAAAGAGCTTATATGG
>JAZRTU010000193.1:0-8109 GCA_045652185.1 Eubacteriales bacterium
CCTTGGCTCACAGACCGACATGGCTGCGATCCGACTTGGGAGATGCACCAGTCACTGCGGTCACGAATCATGCCTTCGATACGTTTCTCGCCCCATTCCGGGATCCACTCGATCTTGGACAGTTCGCGGATTGCAGCATCTTTGAAACCGTCGATGGAGCAGAACCACTGCTCGGTTGCACGGAACAGTACCGGGTTCTTACATCTCCAGCAGTGCGGATATTGGTGAGCCATCTCTTCGGATGCAAATAGCGCACCTGTTTCTTTCAAGTCCTCGAGGATAACCGCATTGGATTGGTCATATCTGAGTCCTGCAAATTTACCTGCAAGCTCTGTTTGATATCCTCTGTCATCAACGGGAACGATGATATCCAATTTATATTTCATTCCCACGAAATAGTCATCAACACCAAACCCGGGAGCTATATGTACGCATCCCGTACCGCTTTCGGCTGTAACATAGTCAGCATTAACAACAAGGCTGTCACGCTCCATAAACGGATGAGCCACTTTCATAAGCTCAAGGTCGCTGCCCTTGAATGTTTTGATGATCTCGAAGCTTTCGATTCCGCCCGCTTTCATCGTCTTCTCAGCAAGTGATTCCATAAGGATATAGCAATCACCATTATCAGCCTTTACTACTGCATATTCCTCTCTCGGATGGAGCGCGATAGCAACGTTTCCGGGGAGAGTCCATGTCGTTGTTGTCCAAATCAAGAAATATGTATTGTTTTTATCGCATACGCCATCAAGAACGCCGTTATCTTCATTCACCCTGAACTTAACGTAGATAGACGTACATTTATCGTCTTTATATTCGATCTCAGCCTCAGCAAGAGCAGTTTCGTCGGAAGCACACCAATAAACAGGCTTCAAGCCTTTATAGATATATCCCTTTTTAAACATCTCACCGAATACTTTTACTTCGGTTGCTTCAAATTTGGGAGCCATTGTGAGATAGGGCTTTTTCCAGTCTGCCGTTACGCCAAGTCGTTTAAACGATTCCATTTGAAGATTAACGAAATCCATTGCAAACGCTTCACAAGCACTTCTGAATTCGGAAACAGACATATTCTTTCTGTTGAGCTTGTTTTTCTTAATAATAGCGCTCTCGATAGGCATACCGTGGTTATCCCAACCGGGTGTGAAGGGCGTTCTGTAGCCTGTCATTGCTCTGTGCTTCAAGATGAAGTCCTTCAAAAGCTTATTGAGCGCGTGACCCATATGTATATTACCGTTAGAGAACGGAGGGCCGTCGTGCAACAAGAAAACGGGCTTTTCCGCTGCTGTTTCCTGCATCAATTTATAGAGATCTATATTATCCCAATATTTTTGTGTCTCGGGTTCTTTTTGCGGCAAATTCGCACGCATAGGAAACGCCGTTGTTGGTAGGTTCAATGTATTCGCATAATCTGCGGGCATAGCTTTATTTCCATTTCTCCGACAAGATGATTTTTCTTTTTCTTTTATTTTAAAACGCCTTTCGTCGGCAAGGCATTACTCGTTTTCTTCTTTAGTATTGTTTACGACTGCTTCAAGAGCGTCTATGTAGTCTTGCTCCGGTTCGTTCGTTTCGGCGGGAGCGTTTGCGGCTTCCTTCAAGGAATCCATTTCAACTACGGGCTCATATTTTACTTCTTCGGTTTTCGACGATTGTGTTTCAAGCATAACTGCATCCTTCACGTCGGAAATGATATCGGAAATGATCTTTTCCTCGTCGGGCAAAACGATATCTTCGATCTCGTTCACGGAAAGCTCTTGAAGTGATTTTATATGATCACGATAGAGGTCAAACAACTGCTTTTTGAAATCGAGGATACGAGTGCGGATCTCCCACATCTCATCCTTCTCATCATTAAGCTCTGCGCGGAACTGCGAGATAATACTGTCGCACCGCTCCTTAATTGATGCTGTGATAGCGTCTGCTCTGTTGTTCGCGTCGGTTACTATTTTTTCAGCCATCTTTTGTGCATTGAGAAGAGTAGAACGAATAGATTCTTCTTCATCGCGCATTTGGTCAAGCTTCGTGCCTACTGATTTAAGTTTGCGCTCCAACTCATTGTTTTCACGATATAATTCTGTATATTTTTCAATAAGCAATTCTATATATTCGTCCACTTCAACGGGAGAGTAGCCACGAACGCTTTTTGAAAAGGGTTTATTCTTTAATTCGTGCGGTGCAAGCATTATACGTTTCCTTTCTTTTACGGTTTATTTATTTCTCTTTTTTCATTAATTTTGTTTACGCTAAGAAGTTCAGCAATCCGAAGACGAGATATATCACGATCATTGCCAAAAAGAACGGTATATCGATCGGCGATGAGGCTGCGAGCTCGGATCTCTCAAGCACACGGCGAAACGGCATTATAAACGGCTCGGTGAGTGAATAAAGAAATCTGTCGATTGACGTTTCATCGCCCGCGAACCAGCTTCTGATCGCTCTGCCAAACATACAAAGAGTAATTACAAACAAAAACATTGAAACTGTTTTTGCAAATACATATGCTAAAATTTCCATTCTGTGTTCCTTAAGCTATGGGATTTTTCGGGTGCAAAAACCGAAGCGTTTTCACAAGAATATCCTTGTGAAAACACTTTTCGGTAATAGCTGATACTTTATTGATCAGAAAAGTTCTCTGGCGTTAGCGTTGTTTCTTTCGGGATTAGCTTCCATTTGGTCGCCCGAAACACTCACACCGTTAGGTGTAACAACGTATGTTGAGTTAGCAACTCTCTTTACGCTACCTTTGATCGCAAATACAACGCCGGAAAGAAAATCAATAACCTTGACCATCGTATCCTTGTCTGTATCTTCGAGATTAAGTACAACTGTATGACGTTTAAGAAGATAGTCGGCGATTTGTGTAACCTCTTCAAATTTAACGGGTTTTACAACCTTCATTTCCAAGCTGGAAGAACTCATAGAAACACTTCCGCGTTGGGATGATGCAGGTTTTTCTTTTTGCTCGGGTTGAGCTACCTCTTCCTCTTCTTCGTCTACTTCGTTTTCATATTCGTCTACATATTCTTCGTTATCATCTGTAAACTCTTTGAAAAATCTCTTGAACACTCCCATTATATTATCCTCCGTTTTAATAATAATTATCTTTATTTTTTAAAATCTTTTTCCGAAAATTGCTGTCCCCGGTCTTATCATCGTTGACCCGCAATTGACGGCTTCGACATAATCCGCCGACATACCCATCGACAGAATGTCCATACTACTATTATCTACATTTTGAGTCGATATGTCAATAAAAATTTCACTCATTTTTGAAAAAAAGTTAGATTTATTTTCAACATTTTCAATTTTTGGCGGAATTGCCATTAATCCACGCACTTTTACATGATCCAAAGTACGTATATACTCCAAAACCTTGTCGAGTTCTTCGGGCATCACACCGCCCTTCGACTCTTCTCTTCCGATGTTGACCTCTATCAAAACGTCCATAACGAGTCCATGCTTTTTCGCTTGCTTTTCTATTTCATCCGCAAGTGCGACACTGTCAACGGAATGAATGAGGCTAACCTTATCGATAATATATTTGACCTTGTTACGTTGAAGCTGACCGATAAAATGCACCTCGGCGCGCTTATCGTAGGAGTCATATTTTTCAAGCAGCTCGTTAACTCTGTTCTCTCCGATGTGGCGAAGTCCGCACTCTATCGCATAATTGATGCGCTCTGCATCAACGGTTTTCGTTGCGGCAACGACCGTGACATTTTTGCCCTCTACAGCATTGAATATCGTTTCGAGGTTTTCCTTTATTCGGCGCTTTTCTTCTTCGTTCATCAGTTCAGCACCCTTCCGTCGTATATTTGATTGCCATCGATTATAATGATGTCATAAAGCGAAAGCTTCTTTTCATCGATGTATGCGATATTATTCTCGTCGGGGAAAGCGCAAACGTAATTGCCCGCTTGTTCAAATAATATATCGACCGTCTTAAATCTGACAACGTTTCCGTCGAGCGCGTATACACCCTCCTTGCCGTCTTTAACACGGATGGCTGATTTTGGGACACTGAGTCCTTCATACGTTTTATGCTTCAGCTCAACGGGCTGATAACGCAAAAAGCTGAAATCGGGATAGTTGACGTTTGACGAAAGCACCAGAAGCGCATCGTCGCTATCTGTTTGGGTTATCTTTTTTTCGAGTTTCATCGCTATCTCCGTATCAAGCGAATACGGGAACACAACGTCGTATTTGTTCCCAATAACGAAATCGTTCGCCATACGCTTCGTTACTCTGACGACAGCATACCAAGTGGAATTGTTATAAAACTTACCAACTCCTCGTTGCAATATATCCTCGTCATATTTCGTTTGGAGGAGCTCGTCAAACGATCTTATCGTCAAATTGTCAAGTCTATCCATAGAAAAGATATTTTCATATCCGTCAACGCCATAAATAAAGTTCGATGCGTTTTTGGAATAAACAGTGGTTTTCGTTCCTCTGATGCCCGATTCGAGTCTTGTTATCTCATTTTCCATCGCAATAATTTGTTTTTGGAAACTTTCGACGATCTTCAAAACAGCCATTCGGCGATTCATAAAGATCAAAACCTCGTCTCTTTTTCGCACTGTACTTGAAATTACACCGTTTTCCGTATTACGTACCGTTTCGGTTATCAACGAGGATATACTTGAGTCGAGAAACTTTAAGTCGCTCGTGGAAGCCGCCGCGGAAGATTTTGTCAATATTTCTATTTTATCCCTCAGCGTTTTTATCCTTGCTTGGATACCCGCATCGTCGGAAACGTCATATATATCGAGCACCGCTTGTGCCGCGCCCACCTTTTCTCCGTCGTCAACAAGGTAACAAACAGTTCCGTTGGTATTATTATATACAACGGTCTCGTCGCGAAATATCGCTGCTTCAAGCGAAATGAGATCATCGGCTTCGATATATTCCGCCGCTTGTGTCGTTACGATATCACCGACGGACAATACGAATTGAAGCACCATATACGCTATCATCAAAAGCGCGACTACCGACAGCGCGAACTGACGCATCGTCATTTTTAGTCTTAGGTTCATTATTTATATTCCTTAATAAAAGATGCAAACCCTTCGTCAGCGGCGAGCAATTCAAACATCTCGTCACCGCTTTTCCCGTCGGGATCTATTTTCAAATCAAATTTCATTCTCGTGAAATACGTCACCTGACGCTTCGCAAGGTTTCTCGTGCTTTGCTTCAAAGCATCTATGCAACACGAAAGCTCTGCTTCTCCCTTGATGTACGGTAAAAGCTCCTTGTAGCCTATCGCTTGCGATGCTGTTGGCGTCGTTTCAAGCCCGCGTTCATAAAGCAGGCGCGCTTCTTCCAAAAGTCCTTCATCGACGAACGCATCAACGCGTTCGTTTATCCTTGAATAAAGTTTTTCACGTTCCCAATCGAGATAAACGCAAAACGGAAAAAACTCGCTCTCACTCATTTTCGAACGACGATTCCACTCACTCATCGTCACCCCCGTGCCGCGATATACTTCTATCGCACGAACGACACGCTTCACGTTGTTATAATGTATCGCCGCGGCGGATTCAGCATCAAATTTCGCAAGAAGCGAATGAAGATGTTCGTTTCCTTTTTCCTTCGCGATCGCGTATAGCTCCTCGCGTATCTGCTCGGACGAGCTTATCTCGGGAAGCGAGAAATCGTTGACAACAAGTTCAACGTAGAGCCCCGATCCACCGACAAGTATCGGTAGCTTCCCTCTCGAGTAAATATCTCTTGCCACTTTCTTCGCCGCGTCCTTGAAGTCGCCCGAAGAATAGCTTTCGTGTATATCTATCAAGTCAACGAGATGATGTTTGACTTCAGCTTGTTCTTCTTTGGTTGGTTTCGCCGTGCCGACATCCATACCTTTGTATATTTGCATCGAATCACCGGAGATAAGTTCTCCATCAAGCTTTGATGCACATTTGAGTGCAAACGCACTTTTTCCGGATGCGGTCGGTCCCGCAATAACGAGTAGTGGTATCTTTTTCACTTTTTATTACTATTGTTTTTCCGAAAGGAAAAACTTCCTTATCTCTTCACTTTTCACTTTTCTCTCTTCACTCAATAAACGACGTATTGCGGGATTTAGGCGAGCAACATCGCATCGCCGAAGGAGAAGAATCGATACCGCTCCTCAACAGCATGCTCATATGCTCTCATCACGTTTTCATAACCGCCGAACGCCGACACAAGCATCAACAGTGAGCTTTCGGGGAGATGAAAATTAGTTACCAGCGCATCCATCGCTTTGAATTTATACGACGGATAAATAAATATCCCCGTTTCGCCCTCGAACGCGTGGACAACTCCGTTTTCGTCGGCAACGCTTTCTATCGTTCTGCAAGACGTTGTTCCGACACAAATAAGACGGCCACCCGCTTTTTTTGCTTCGTTTATCGTGTTTGCGGTCTCTTCCGTTACTTTTATATATTCATGGTGCATATTATGTTCTGTGATATTCTCGCATTTTACGGGGCGGAACGTTCCGATGCCGACATGCAAAAGCACCTTTGCTATTATAACACCCTTTTGCATCAACGCATCAAGAAGCTCGTTTGTAAAATGAAGCCCCGCTGTTGGCGCTGCCGCGCTTCCCTCGGTTTTGGAGTAAACGGTTTGATAACGTTCTTTATCCTCGAGGCGTTCCTTTATATACGGCGGAAGCGGCATTATTCCGATCCTGTCGAGCACCTCGTTGAACACGCCTTCATACTCAAATCGCATCAGACGAAGTCCGTCGTCGAGCACCTTTTCGACCTTTCCCTTCATTTCGCCGAAGTCTACGCCCTCGCCGACCTTCGTTTTTTTGCCCGGTCTTGTCATACATTTCCAAACGTCGCCTTCCACGCGTGACAAAAGCACTACCTCAACTTGACCGCTATGGTTCATACTGTTTCCGTAGAGTCTCGCGGGGATAACTCGAGTTTCGTTCAAAACAAGGCAATCTCCCGCTTTGAAGAAATCTATTATATCCGAAAAATGCAGATCGGTATATTCACCGCTTTGTTTATCTATTTTTAAAAGTTTCGAGCTGTCGCGCTGTTTTATCGGCGTTTGAGCTATCAGCTCCTCCGGCAGATCATAGTCATATGCCGAGAGCTTCAAAAGGTCTTTCATATTTCGTTTTTCCTTTATTTTATCGGTAACAAAACCGCTCTTTTTTCAATAAAATAATATTACTCCATATTTTATCATCTTATTATACAACGATTTGCTCAGCTTTTCACCAGTGTTTTTGATTTTTTAAAAATATTTCACATATTTGATGAAAGGGTTAACGATTTATGACAAAAAAATTCACGTTTGAGGGTGTTTGCACGGCGCTCGTGACACCTTTTTGCGGCGGTGAGATAGATTACCTCGCTCTCGGCACACTGATCGACCGTCAGATCGAAGCGGGCGTTGATGCGCTTCTCTTTTGCGGAACAACAGGCGAAAGCTGCACTCTGAGCCATAACGAGCGGCTCGAGTTTCTAAAGTTCTGCCACGCTTACGTTGACGGTCGTGTTCCGATCATTGCAGGAACGGGTGGCAACAATACCGCTTATGCGATCGAGATGTCGCAAATCGCCGAAGAGATCGGTTATGATGCGTTACTTCTCGTTACACCGTACTACAACAAAGCTACTCAATCGGGACTTGTTCGCCACTACACCGCGATATCCGATTCCGTTGATACACCGATAATACTTTACAACGTGCCAACGAGGACTTGCGTGGATATCAGCGTAGATACCGTCGTAGAGCTTGCGAAGGTTAATAATATCGTCGCTATCAAGGAAGCAAGTCCTTCATTTTCAAAAATCACGGAGCTTCTGTTTGCGTTGCCCGACGATTTTGCCGTTTTTACAGGTAACGACGACACTGCGTTCGCGACACTATGTAGCGGCGGAAAGGGTGTTATTTCCGTTGTTTCCAACGTCGTTCCAAAAAAATTCACGAAGATGTGTCACTACGTTATGGAAAAGAAATACGACGAGGCACGATTGCTCAACGGTGAACTGTTGCCACTGATGCGCGCGATGTTTTGCGAGGTCAGCCCCGTTCCCGCAAAATATGCGCTATCGCTTCTCGGGCTATGCTCTGCCGAGGTGCGTTTGCCGCTCA
>JAZRTU010000194.1:0-5265 GCA_045652185.1 Eubacteriales bacterium
CGCCGCACTTGGCGCGGTGATACCGCTTGAAAAACGCTTTTTGCTTCTTGACAGCGGTGCAAATCTCGACGTAACTCCCGAACAACTCCTGCAGTTTGCAAAAATGGGGGACGTATATGCGCGAGTGGTTATGAAACGAAAAGATCCCACGATAGGATTGCTCAACAACGGAAGCGAGGAGACAAAAGGCACTCCTCTTCAAATAGAAACGTATAAATTGTTAAAAGAGTCCGATCTCAATTTCATCGGTAACGTTGAGGGAGATAGGCTCGGAAAATGCGACGTCGTTATCGCGGACGGATATACGGGAAATATCGCATTGAAAACGATCGAAGGCGTTGCAAAATTCTCGCTTGGTGAGATGAAGAATATATTCTCGGGCTTTGGCGGCGCGATAGCGTACCTCCTTGTAAAGAAGAAGGTCAAAAAGCTCAAAAAGAAAATAAAACCGGCAGAAAGCGGTGGAGCACCGTTTTTGGGAATTTCAATGCCCGTAATAAAAGCTCACGGTGGCGCCGACAGCTACGCATTTTCTGTTGCGATAGGTCAAGCAAAGGACTATATTGATGCGTTAAAAATAATCAAAGAAAGCGATTTTTAGTAAAATGAAGGATATCTATCAGACATCACCTTTAAATGGGCTCGAAGAACAGCTCGGTTATAAATTTAAAGATATCACCATTCTTGAAAATGCAATGGTGCATTCCTCGTTTGTCAACGAGGCAAAGCGATTTGACACAAAACTCTCCGATAACGAGAGATTGGAGTTTTTGGGTGATTCGGTGCTGTCGATAGTTGTGACAGATTATCTCTACAATAATTGCCCGAAAAAAAAAGAAGGTGTTCTAACTCGTGTGAGAGCATCGGTGGTTTGTGAAACGACATTGGCGGAAAAAGCAATGAAGCTAAACCTCGGTGATTACTTGAAGCTTGGACACGGTGAAATATCGGGTGACGGAAGAACGAGAAAAAGTATACTTGCCGATGCTTTTGAAGCAACGCTCGGCGCTATGTACCTTGATGGCGGACTTGAGGTTGTAAAGAAATTTTTGCTTCCTCTTCTTGAGGACGATATTAAAAACAATCTCAAAAGCGGGTCTGAGGACTACAAATCGATGCTTCAACGGTTTATCCAACAGTCGCCTGATGACGTTCTTGAATATTGTATGGTGTCTGAAGATGGACCACCTCACGACAGAAGATTTACTTTTAACGCAATACTTAACAATAACGTAATAGGCACAGGTACTGATACGTCAAAACGAAGAGCCGAACAGCTTGCCGCAAAAGAGGCATTGGAACTTTTCGGTGAATTGCACGAATAATGAAGATAAAACATAAAAATATACCCATTTTCATCCCGCACGAGGGTTGCCCGAATTGCTGTGTGTTCTGTTCCCAAAGAAAAATAACGGGAGTCAAGGATACAGTAACAACCCTTTCAAAGGAGCTTGAACGTTGCGAGGCTATAATCGAGGAATCACTCGAAACGATAAATACACCCGAATCAACGGAAATTGCCTTTTTCGGCGGAAGCTTCACGGCGATCGATGAGACGAGAATGATCGAACTGCTCAGACTTGCATATAAATACGTTGAAAACGGTAAAGTGAGCGGAATAAGACTTTCAACTCGCCCGGATTATATTGACGAGCATAAATTGAGTATCTTGAAAAAATACGGTGTGAAAGCAGTTGAGCTTGGTGTCCAAAGCATGAGCGAAAAGGTGCTCGTCGCTACAAAACGCGGCCATAGTCCTATCGATTCGATAAAAAGCGGAAGGCTGATCGTCCAAAGTGGAATTGAATACGTTGGACAAATGATGATAGGACTTCCCGAAAGCACCCTTTCTGATGAATTAATGACCGCAAAAAGCATTATCGACAGCGGCGCGGTCGGAGCGCGTATTTATCCCACCGTCGTTATTGAAGGCACGGAGCTATATGAAATGTATCAAAACGGGAAATATACACCGCTGACCATCGAGGAGTCGGTTGCTCGTTGCGCTGATGTGTTGGAGCTGTTCGGAACGCACGGCGTTAAGGTGCTTAGAATAGGCTTGCAGTCTAGTAGCGAGATGGAGAAAAATCCGTTCTATCATAGTGCGATAGGTGAGCTTGCGTGGGGAAGACTTTACTATAAAAGAATCTCCGAGTTGATAAAAGATAGAGAAGAAACAAATATAACCGTTCTCGTTTCCCCGAGTCACGTTTCAAAGGCAGTAGGCCAAAAGCGTGAGAACGTTTTGAAGCTCGAACGCGAGAGTGGGAAAAAAATAAAGATCAAAGGCGATGCCGCGCTTGTTGACGGAGCAACGGCAATCGAAAAAACAAAGTAAGGAATTTTAAATAATGATTTTAAAATCAGTAGAATTGTATGGATTCAAATCTTTTCCGGAAAGAACGAGAATCGACTTCAATAAAGGTATAACCGCGATAATCGGACCGAACGGAAGCGGAAAATCCAATATTTCCGATGCTGTACGTTGGGTTCTTGGCGAAATGTCAATGAAATCCTTGCGCGGCAGTAAGATGGAGGACGTTATCTTTAACGGTGCAGTGGGCGTTTCACCCGCGAATTTTGCTAGCGTGTCGTTGATCCTTGATACGTCAGAGGAGTATTTCGAGAAAGAAGCTGAAAAGGATAAACAAGAGCAAGACGAAGTGAAAGCGAATCGTCTGTATTCTCTCGGTGATACCCATGAAACTATAGTAACGAGAAAACTCTATCGCAGTGGCGAGAGTGAGTATTATATCAATAAAAAGCAAGTAAGATTGAAGGATATCTATGAGCTCTTCTATGATACCGGTATCGGAAGAGAGGGCTATTCCGTTATAGGTCAAGGAAAAATATCCGACGTATTATCTCAAAAGGATGACGAACGTCGCAGTATTTTCGAAGAAGCCGCAGGTATCTCTAAGCATAGATATAAAAAGACTGAGGCGGAACGCAAATTGCGTGACACTGAGAATAACCTCGTTCGTGTAAACGATATCCTCGGTGAAATAAGCCAACGTATCGGTCCGCTTGAAAAGGAAGCCGAAAACGCAAAACTTTATTTGGAATTGTCCGAAGAAAAACGCGGACTTGAGATAACGCTTTGGCTCGATAAGATCGAAAAGGTCAGAGCTGAATATAGAACCGTAGAAGAAAATTGTACTGTGGCAAAGCTTCACCTTGAAGAGCTTGAGGCAAAGCTTTCCGGTGCGGAAGCAATGATAGACGCTTCTATAAATAATACTTACGAGCTTTCAAAAACTCTCTCCGAAAAGGAGCGCGAGCTTGCTGATTCCGAAAAGGATATAACAGCCTCCGACGGTGAGCTTGCAGTTTTGGAGACAGAAATAAAGCACCTCGAACGCGTAATATCCGATGCGGAAGCAATAGCAAGACAAGCGCAGCTCGAGCTTGAAAACGTGGACAAGGAGATCGAAGAGGTTTCTTTGGAGGCGGCTGAAAAAACAGTCGTCCTTTCGGAAAAGCGCCGTGAATATGAAAAACTTTCGGACGAATATTCGGAAGAAAGAAAAAAACGTGACGAGATGTGGCAAACACTTGAACAAACGAGAGAAATTCAAGAAGGATTTATCCGCGAATTGTCGGAAAAACGTCTTGTGTTGGCGGCTCTTGAAGCAAAAAAACAACATTATGATATAGAAACCGAAGATCTCAATTCGAGAAAAGCAGAAGCACAAGCGCGTCTCGATGAGCTGAAAAAAGAGGGCGAGGATATAAACGCACTTCTTGAAGCGCAGAAAAATGAGTCATCTTCTCTCAAAAACGAAAGAAACGCAAAAGCATCAGAACTTCAAAATGTCGAAAATGAAATCGAGGAAAAACGTGCAGAGGTCAATAAGATAAACCTTGTCATCGCCGCAAAAGAGCAAAAAAGAGAAAACCTCGAGCGAATGGAACGACTTTTTGAAGGCTATTCCGATAGTGTAAAGTGTGTGCTTACCGCGGCAAGAGAATTCAAGCTTCGTTGCAAGGTGTATGGAACGGTGTCAAACCTCATCACTACGAACAACGATTACGTTGTGGCTGTTGAAACGGCTCTCGGCGCGAGCATCCAAAATATCGTCGTTGACAGTGAAGACGATGCAAAGGCTTGTATCCGTTTCTTGAAAGATAATAAAGCAGGTCGCGCAACGTTTTTGCCCGTTTCGACAATGGAAGGCAGAAAAGCGGACGTATCAAAGATAAAAAATATAAAGGGTTATCTCGGAATAGCTTCCGATTTCGTCGAAACGGACGATATGTTCAGAAATGTTGCCGACAACTTGCTCGGCAGAACCGTCCTCGTTGATAATATCGATAATGCAGTATTTGTTGCACGAGGATGTGGATATAAAATAAAAATAGTAACGCTTGACGGTCAAGTTATCAACGCCGGTGGATCATATACGGGTGGTTCCAGCAACCAAAAGACAGGCATAATGACTCGCTCTCTCGATATCGAAAAGATCGGCGAGGAATTGAAAGGTTGTGAAAACGAGCGTCTTGAGGCTGAAATAGCACAGCGCCGCGTGGAAAATAAATATAATAAGCTTAAAGCGGAAATCGAAGAGATAGGCGAAGAGATCTCCGAAAAGGATGCCGAAATAGCCGCGCTCGGTGAAAAATATATGTCTGTGGGCGTGAGATATTCAGAGCAAGATCAAGTAATTAAATCGCTCGAAAAACGCATTTTTGAAAGTGCGGAGAACAATCTCGAAGACGAAAAAGCGTTTGAAGAAGCGAAAAAAGTAATAACCGAGCTTGAAAGAAGCCTCGACGAGAGTACAGCTTTGCTCGAAGCAATAAAATCAAGTCATCGCGAAATGGACGAAAGCGAGCGTGAAACGTTCACATTGTTGAACGAACATTCAACAAGACTTCGTGAGGCAGAGAGTGACGTTGAGCGTTGCGCTGAACGCATCCAATATCTCACAAGAACAAAGGACGCAATAAGCGAACGTACGATGCGCAATCAAAGCGCAATAGCTTCTGCGCAAAACGAGATCGAGGAAGCTAACGAAAAGATAGTGGCGTTGCACGGCAAAAAGAATTCGCTCGTCGAAAAATGTACGGAGCTGCAAAATAATATATCAACTCTCAAAAAAGAGCAGATCGAGGAACAAATCAATACCGACAGACTCAGAAGCGAAAGCAAACAGGTCGCCAACGATAAAGAAGAAGCGTTCGTTGCGTTCACAAATGCAAAGAGCCGCCTTGACGGTTGTACTTCGGAACTTGAGATAACGACCTCAAAGCTTTGGGATGAAT
>JAZRTU010000195.1:0-1919 GCA_045652185.1 Eubacteriales bacterium
ACAGCAAAATGGCTCGCATCGATCATCTCGGCGGGTAGATTACCCTTCGAACTAAAAGATGTAGAGCTTCGCTCCGTCGGTCCGACACTTGGTGAGAATTCTCTCAGATTGAGTATCATCGCGGGCGCAATAGGCCTTGGACTCGTAATGCTCTTTATGATAATGATCTATCGTCTCTCGGGTGTTGCCGCTACAGTTTCACTTGTAACGTATACCGCGCTTGACTTAATACTTCTTTCAATTTTTAAAGCGAATCTCACACTTCCGGGTATCGCAGGTATCATCCTTTCGATCGGTATGGCGGTTGACGCAAACGTGGTAATTTTCGAAAGAATAAAAGAAGAGCTTCTCCTCGGAAAATCAATGAAAGCAGCACTCAAAGCAGGCTTTTCAAACGCATTCTGGGCAGTGTTCGACTCAAATATAACAACGCTCATCGCCGCAGTCGTTCTGTGGATATTCGGAACGGGTACAATAAAAGGCTTCGCAGTAACGTTGACTATCGGTGTTGCAGTATCATTCTTTACAGCAGTAACACTCACCAAATACCTCATGAAGCTCGTAATGAATATGGGTACGACAAATAAACTTTGGTGGTATGGAGTTAATAAAAAGGAGGCAGCGAAATAATGAAATTCGATTTTATAAAGAATAAAAAAATATCGTTCATAATAGTTGCCGTCGTATTTTTAATCGGATTATCTTCGTTCATTTTTAAAGGCTTCAATATCGATATTGATTTTGCGGGCGGTACTGAAATAATCATCGAAATAGGCGCAGAGTTCAACGAAGATGACGTAAGAGAAGTAGTTGAAGGCGTAACGAGTAACAATATCGTCTCCTCAATAAGAAAATCGGGAAGTAGCAGTGACGAGGTAGTTATCCAAACGAAAGAAATAGATAGCGATACACGTTCAAAGGTCATCGAGGAGGTTTGCCGAAAATATTCCTTGAATCCCGAAACCGCACTTCTTTCCGTTGACAACGTCGGTGCTTCGGTCGGTTCAAAGCTCCTTCGTGATGCAATTCTCGCAAGCGTGCTTGCGGTAGTCTTGATGCTCACCTATATCACCTTTAGATTTGCATTTTTATCCGGACTTTCCGCTGTAGTGTGCCTTTGCCATGACGTCTTCGTAATGATGGCAGTATATTCATTGTTCGATATCCCAATGGGAACAACAGTGATCGCGGCAATTTTGACTATTCTCGGTTATTCGATCAACGCAACGATCATCGTCTTCGACCGTGTCAGAGCGAATAAAAAAACAATGGGCGAAAAAACGTTTGATGAGGTAGTTAATGCTTCCGTAAACCAAACCTTTAAAAGATCACTCTATACAACTCTCACAACGTTATTTACAATAGGTATGGTCTACCTTCTCGGCGTTGACTCAATAAAACAATTTGCGTTCCCGCTTATAATAGGTATCTTCGCAGGACTTTTTTCGTCAGTATTTCTCGCAGGTCCCGTTTGGGCAACGCTCCACAATAAATTCGGCAATATTAAGCTAAAAAATAAAAAATAAAAGGTAGGTATAAACAATGATCTTAGTAACAGGCGGCGCAGGATATATAGGCTCACATACATCAGTTGAGCTTATCAAAAACGGATACGATATCGTTATCCTCGATAACCTTTGCAACAGTAAATATGAATCAATAAACAGAATAATCGAGCTCACAGGAAAAGAAGTTCCCTTCGAAAAAGTTGATTTGCTTGATTATGATGGCGTAAAAGCAGTATTTGAAAAATATGATATCGATGCTGTTATACATTTCGCAGGACTCAAAGCAGTAGGCGAATCCGTTGAAAAACCGATGCTTTATTATAATAATAATATAACCGGCACACTCAACCTCCTTCGTATTATGAACGATTTTGGTTGTAAAAAGATAGTATTCTCCTCTTCCGCAACGGT
>JAZRTU010000196.1:0-2323 GCA_045652185.1 Eubacteriales bacterium
GCCCACTGTGGCATAGTGTCAGTCTCTCTCTTTGCGGGACCTTTACATTTCGGACATTCGCAGTTAACGAAACTATCGATCTTCGCAAGCGGAGATTCACCGCCCTGACCGGGCTCATAGTTTTCAACTGCCGGAAGCTTCAATGGAAGCTCTTCATAAGGAACGGCAACCATACCGCACTTCGGACAGTGAACGATCGGAATCGGTTCGCCCCAATAACGTTGACGGTTGAACGCCCAGTCCTTCATCTTGAATTGAACACCAAGCTCACCGATGCCCATCTTTTCGATCTCTTCGCCCATTCTTGCGATAGAGTCTTTTTTGTTTGTATAACCGTTGAGAAATTCCGAGTTGATCATCTTTCCGTCGCCTGTGTATGCTTCAACGGAGATGTCGCCGCCTTCAATTACTTGAATGATGTCAACACCGAATTTTTTCGCGAATTCATAGTCACGTTGGTCGTGCGCGGGAACAGCCATAATAGCACCCGTGCCGTAGCCCATCATAACATAGTCAGCGATAAAGATAGGAACCTTCTTTCCGTTAGCGGGGTTGATAGCCTCAAGCCCTTCTATCTTAACGCCGGTTTTATCCTTAACGAGTTGTGTTCTTTCGAATTCCGTCTTCTTTTGACATTCGAGCTTATATTCATCGAGAGAATTAATATTAGTAATTCTGTCGCGGTATTTTTCGATAATTGGATGCTCGGGGGCAATAACCATAAACGTTACGCCGAAAAGTGTGTCCGGACGAGTTGTGTAGATGCGAAGCTTTTCGTCAACACCGTCAATGCTGAAGTTGATGAACGCACCCGTGGATTTACCTATCCAGTTCTCTTGTTGCATTATAATGTTGGGCAAATAGTCAACATCCTTGAGCCCCTCAAGCAGCTTGTCCGCGTATTTGGTTATTCTCAAATACCAAACGTCCTTCGTCTTTTGGATAATGTCACTGTGGCAAATATCACATTTACCGCCTTGCGAGTCCTCGTTGGACAATACTACCTTACAAGAAGGACAGTAGTTAACGAGCGCAGTATCTCTGAACGCGAGTCCGTTCTCGAACATCTTGAGGAAGATCCATTGAGTCCATTTATAGTAGTCTTCCGACGTGGTATCAATAACCTTTGACCAGTCAAAAGAGAATCCGGCTCTCTTCAATTGCTCGGAAAAGTGTTCGATGTTTCTGTCGGTAACAGTTCTTGGGTGAATACCTTCTTTAATAGCCGTGTTTTCAGCAGGAAGCCCAAACGCGTCAAACCCAATCGGGAAAAGTACGTTATAGCCTTGCATACGTCTCTTTCTCGAAACTACCTCCAAACCGGAATACGCCTTGATGTGACCAACGTGCATTCCGTGTCCTGACGGATAGGGGAACTCAACGAGACCGTAAAACTTCGGTTTTGAGAAATCATCTGTGGCAATAAACGTCTTTTCTTTTTCCCATCTGTCTTGCCACTTTTTTTCTATCTGTGAAAAATCATACTTCATTTTAAACTTCATCCCTTCAAAAATTATTCTTCGGAAGCAGTGAACTCAACAGCTTCAGCGTCAGCCCAAAGTCTTTCCAAGTTATAAAAATCACGCGCTTCTTTTGTGAAAACGTGAACGATGACAGTAGTGTAGTCGAGAAGTATCCAAGAGTTGCCTGCCATACCCTCTGTGTGCGCGGGCTTGATACCTTCCTCGCCCAATTTGAATTCGACCTCACCTGCGAGGTTTTTAACGTGTGTCGTCGAAGTACCGTTAGCGATAACGAAATAGTCCGTTAGTATCGTTTCGTCGGTTAGCTTCAATAGCTTAATATTGACCGCCTTTTTCGAATCGAGAACGTTCGCGATCTTCTTCGCGAGTTCTTCAGCTTTTTCTCTTGCGTTTTTTTCGATATTATCCATAATGGAGTCCTTTCAATTTATACCGATATATTTTCAATAATATAATTTCTTGCTTCTATCGTATCGGGGTGAATTACCTCTCCCCGCATGATAACTTCTTTAATAGTCGTGTCAAGCGCGAACACAATGGCTTTGTCGAGCGCATTAACATCTTTTGCCGCCAATAGTGATTCATAGTTTTCACGAATCTCCAAAAGCCCGTCGTAATCGCGGTTTTCTTCAATATAATCAGCGAAAAGAATTACCTTTTCAATGTCGCTCATATTTTGCCTTCCTGTCGTGTGATAACGTATTGCGTTAACAACGGAATCGCTCATCCCGAGCTTTCGCGCAGTTGAAGCACCGCTGATCTGATGGAGAACACGTTTCGAGCGCTTTTCGGAGGCGTTCAAAACTACCCCTTCGGCATCACAAAATGCAATATGCTCG
>JAZRTU010000197.1:0-3717 GCA_045652185.1 Eubacteriales bacterium
CACACCCTGCAGGATCGAAGGTGCCAAAAACAGACCTTGTGAAATAATTTTCTGCGCTTGTGGTGTAATAAAAACTATTTACCCAGTCATAAACGTCAACAATGCTCTTGAAAATATCATCTTCTGTTAAGTAAGCTTCAATGTTGTCATCTCTGATATAGAAATAATAAAGATAGCTTGGATCACTATCGGTATCCAATGTTACTTCATCGCTTTCGCGTATCAACGATGTGATCGAGCCAAATTTTTTGAAGAAATTCTCAAGCTTCTCTTGAGCGGATGAAGTTTTATCGTCAGTAATGTGATCACGCTTCGCCTCAAATTCTGAAATTTTCAAAGCCCCGTTTTCGTCCGTAATAAGAAATTTAACGTCAGAATCAGCATCTTGCACCTTTCCATCCTTGAACAAAGAAGAGCCTCTTGCCGTTACAACGTATCCCTTTGAGCCTTCAAAAACGGCAATACTGTCAATATCAATGTAACGTTTTCTCAAGGTAGCATTGTCGGTAAACTTCAAAGTGGAATAATTATAACCATCAAAGAAATTGAATCGCGGATATCTTGAAAACGAATCGTATTTGTGGTCAAAGGGTGAAACCTTGTCTTCCCAACAAAACGCAAACTCTGATCTGTAATACATTTCAGCTAATTCCGAAATATAAATGCCCTCAAGAAGCTTTTGAAACGAATCGATATCAGAAAAGCGTTCATCAACTATTTTGTAACCATTGAAATCAAGAATAGGTGGACTTGGAAGAGCATCATAGTTCTCTTTTGTAATATCTTTGTTGAACCATTGCTCGTATGAAATGGTGTAGTCAATAGCCTCACCCTCATACTCCAACGCCCCCTCGCACATATTTACGATAAGCACGTATTCATTATATTTCTCCAAATGCGCCTTTATCTCGGAAATAATAGCCTCGTCAGTGACTTCGATAACAGTGTTGGATTCTTCTGTCGAAACTTCATCCGACACATCGGTGGATTCTTCTGTCGAAACTTCATCTGACACATCGGTGGATTCTTCTGTCGAAACTTCATCTGACACATCGGTGGAAATTTCGTTTGATATATCATTACCAACCGAAGAAGTGTCATTCGGCGTACAAGATGCTAATAACCCAAGTGTTAATGAAAATAATAGCAATATAATTAAAAGTTTTTTCATTTTCGTACCTCCTTTTTAGTTCAATTATCTTTAATTGATTCCCAAAAGTGCCTTTTCCTCGTCGGTGAGGTCATACCTTGATTTTACCCCACTTATCTTCAAGGTGTATTCACCATCACCGAAGGTGTCAGTTTTCTCAATGCTAATGAAATTGAATGTATCATCTTCATTGCTGATAATATAACCGTAATTCGTCTCTGTTACCTTGTAGTTTTCTAAATAATTCTCTCCAAATACAAAGTAAAACATACTCAAATCAAATCTATCATTTTCACCGACAACGAACCCATTAAGCCTATCGGACTCATAGATAACGCGAGGAAATTCATGTGACCCCGAATCTATATATCCGTAAAGAATTCCACGGTTGAAGTTAAGCGCAGCTTCATTATTGAGAAGCGTAAAGCTCCAATCGTAAATATCAACAGAGTTTTTGAAAATTTCATCGCTTATCAAAATGCAATCTTTTTCAATGATGCGCCAGCCTTCACCTTGTGTCCAAAAATAAAGTCCCCAATGATATATTGGCAATGAGTCGGGTTGAACCGATATCGATTCACCATCACGATTTTTTAGCAGATCGTTCATTTCGACGAGCTTGTTTATGATCGTTTTAACATCATCTTCGTTGCCTTGAAGCGCGTCGCTTGTTTTGATATGGTCGCGTTTTGCCTCGGAATATGATATCCTCAACGAACCGTCTTCTTTAACGATCAACATTTTCACATCCGAATCGGGAGCAGCGACCTCGCCGTCAATGAAAGCAGCTGAGCCGCGTGCAGTTACGATATATCCTTTTGTACCCTCGACGATTTTCAATGAATCTGTATCGATATATCTTTTGTGCAATACGGCAGTATCATTAAAAGATAATGTGGAATAATTGTATCCGTCCAGATAATTGAACAAAGGATAGTTGCTGTATTCATTGTATTTACAAGTAAATCCCTCATGTTTCCATCCATAAGCAAATTCATATTGGAAATATGTGTCCGCAAGCTCTTTTGTATAAATGCTTAATAGCATTTTTTCGAAAGAATCAGCGTCGCGAAAACGCTCGTCTGTAATTTTGTTTCCATAAAAATTTAATTTTGGAGAATTTACTATCCCTTCAACTATATTTTTTGTAAAGTCGCTTTCAAACCATTGCTCGTATGAAATGGTGTAGTCAATAGCCTCCTCCTCATACTCCAACGCCCCCTCGCACATATTTACGATGAGAACGTATTCGTTATACTTCTCCAAAAGCGCCTTTATCTCGGAAATAATAGCCTCGTCAGTGACTTCGACAACAGTGTTGGATTCTTCTGTCGAAACTTCATCAGACACATCGGTGGAAATTTCATTTGATATATCATTACCAACCGAAGAAGTGTCATTCGGCGTACAAGATGCTAATAACCCAAGGGTTAATGAAAATAATAGCAATAAAATTATAATTTTTTTCATTTTTCTTCCTCCTTAAAAAATAAAAAACCATACCTGTCCCTTGAAAACAAATCATCAAAAAGAAAGTACGGCTATAAGTCGAAAAATATGTATCACACCGTACCCCGATCGATGCTGATTTCTTTAAAGAAGAATACCCTTTACTCTTCAATTTCATTATATCATCCCCCCGAAAAATGTCAATAGCTTTTTCGGAATTCAAATGTAAACAATTTATGAACAAAAATGAACAAGCTGTTCATATTCGGTGCGAAGCGGTAAATGTGAGAGATTTTTATTGTGAACAAAAAACAGCACCCACGAAAGTGAGTGCTGTAATTTCCAAACGAATATTCGAAGAAATAAAAACTTATCTCTTTGAGAATTGGCTTGCGCGACGAGCTGCCTTGAGACCGTATTTCTTTCTTTCCTTCATACGAGGGTCACGAGTGAGAAGTCCTGCCTTTTTGAGAAGGGGACGATATTCTTCTTCGTTAACTCTGAGAAGTGCTCTTGCAACACCGTGTCTGATAGCGCCTGCTTGACCGGAAACACCGCCGCCGGAAACTGTGCAGATGATGTCAAATTTGCCTTGTGTATCTGTAACTGCGAAGGGTTGACGAACGATGAGCTTCAATGTGTCGAGTCCAAAGTAATCGTCGATATCGCGCTTGTTGATGGTGATAACACCTGTACCGGGGAGAATGCGAACACGTGCTACGGAGCTCTTTCTTCTTCCTGTACCGTAAAAATAAGGTCTTGCTGATTCGTACATTATTCTCTCCTCCTAATTACTTAACTTCAACAGGGATAGGTTGTTGAGCTTGTTGTTTGTGTTGATCGTTTCTGTAAACGATAAGACGAGCGATGCTCTTGTCACCGATAGTGTTCTTCGGAAGCATACCCTTAACTGCGAGACGAACTGCCAACTCGGGCTTTGTTCTCATGAGCTCGCGATAGCTTGTCTTCTTCAAACCACCGATATATCCGGAATGACGATAGTAGTATTTTTGATCCAATTTCTTACCGGTCAAAACGATCTTATCGGCATTGATGACGATAACGGACTCGCCGCAGTCAAAGTCGGATCGTAGCCATGTCGTTCTGTGAGCCAAGGA
>JAZRTU010000198.1:0-7571 GCA_045652185.1 Eubacteriales bacterium
GTCTTGCAGGCGGCTTGGCAGACACCATCCACGAACCCGAAAACGGATTTACGTTCTATGCATATAATGGTAGCGAGATGCTTTATGCGCTTGAACGCGCACTCGCAGCGTTTAATGATAAAGAAAATTGGAAGTCGCTCGTGAAACGAGTTATGAAAACAGACTTCACTTGGTCAAGAAGCGCATCTCAATATCTTGGACTCTATGAGTCATTATAATTTTTGATAATATTACGGCGACAAGTCGTTCGCGGCGACTTGCCGCCTCTGATATTTATAGTATTACGCGAAATTTAGGAGAAAAACACATTATGAAAACCCTTATCACCGACAAGCTGTCACGTTATTTTGCGGTTACGCCCGACGAGGCGACCGAGGAACAGATATATAAATCCACTGTCCTCGCCGTAAAAGAGATCTTGACGGCAAAACGTCAACGCTTCAAGAAAAAATCAGTTGAGCAGGACCAAAAAAGAGTTTATTACCTTTGCATGGAATTCCTTATGGGCCGTTCACTCAAATTGAACCTTTGCAACCTCGGACTCGAGGACGATACGAAAACGGCGCTTCGTGAGCTCGGATTTGATCTTGATACCCTTTATGAGTTTGAAGACGATGCAGGGCTCGGCAACGGCGGTCTCGGACGACTCGCCGCATGCTTTATGGATAGCCTCACTTCTCTCGACTACCCCGCTATGGGATTCTCTATCTGCTATGAATACGGACTTTTCAAGCAAAAGATCGTCGATGGCGAACAGATCGAATTGCCGGACGTTTGGATGCCCAGCGGCGAAGGCTGGCTCGTAGGACGTCAGGATAAAGCGAAAAAGATCCGTCTCGGCGGTAGGATCAAGGAGGATTGGTCAAGCGGACGCCTCACGATAATCCACACCGATTACGACGAGATAGAGGCTGTGCCATACGATATGATGGTGTCGGGCGCAAACGGAGAATCGGTCAACGTACTTCGCCTCTGGAAAGCGCAGGATATCAGAAACTTCAATATGAAGCTCTTTAGCCAAGGTCAATACCTCAAAGCGGTTGAGGATAACGCCAACGCACAAATGATCTCGAAGGTGCTCTATCCCGCCGACAACCACACCGAAGGAAAGCTGCTTCGTCTTTCGCAACAATATTTCCTCGTGTCTGCATCGCTTCAGAATATTATTTCCGAGCATATCTATAATTATAAAACGCTCTCGAACCTCGCAGATAAAGTCGCTATCCATATCAACGATACCCATCCCGCGCTCGCTATCCCCGAGCTTATGCGTATCTTGATGGATGAATACGGCTATTCTTGGGAACAATCGTGGGATATCACCGTTCGTACGATGAGCTATACGAACCACACAGTCCTCCCCGAGGCGCTCGAATGCTGGAACGAAGACCTCTTCCGCTTGAAGCTCCCGAGAATTTATAATATCATCCACGAGATAAACGAAAGATTCTGCGCGACCGCGTGGGAAAAATATACGGGTAACTGGAACAAGATCGGCAGAATGTCGATAATCGAGGGTGGTCAAGTTAAAATGGCGAACCTCTCCGTTATCGGTAGCCATACCATCAACGGCGTTTCCGCACTCCACTCCGAGATCCTCAAAAAAACGGTCTTCCACGATTTCTATACGATGTATCCCGAGAGATTTACTAACGTAACTAACGGTATCGCACACAGAAAATGGCTCTGCTATTCCAACAAAGGGCTTTCATCACTTCTCGATGACTGTATCGGCCCCGATTATAGAAACGAACCCGCAAAGCTCGAGGAGTTTTTGAAATATAAAGACGATAAAACCGTCCTCGATCAACTCGGAAAGATAAAAAGAGCGAATAAAGAATCCTTCTCGAATTGGTATAAGGGTGTCAGCGGCATCGCACTCGACCCCGACTCGCTCTTTGACGTACAAGCAAAGCGTTTGCACGAGTATAAACGTCAGCTCCTCAACGTGCTTCATATAATCAGCCACTACGTTAAACTAAAGGAAAACCCGAACGCCGCGCTCCAACCCAGAACGTTCTTGTTCGCGGCAAAGGCAGCGCCGGGATATTACCACGCAAAAGAGATAATCAAGCTCATTTGCTTCATCAGCAGCGATGTTGAGAAAGATCCCGTTCTCAGAGAAAAAATGAGAGTTGTCTTCTTGGAAAACTATAACGTTTCTATGGCGGAACGTCTTATGCCCGCCGCAGAGCTCAGCGAACAGATCTCTCTCGCAGGTAAAGAGGCAAGCGGTACGGGTAATATGAAGTTTATGATAAACGGCGCGTTGACTATCGGTACACTCGACGGCGCTAACGTAGAGATCCACAAAGAGGTTGGCGATGACAATATCTTCTTGTTCGGTATGACAACACCCGAGGTCGAAGCACTTTGGAGCAGTGGATACGAGTCTCACATATATTACAGCAGAAGCGAGCTTCTTCGTAAAGTTATCGATCGACTCAACGTCGGCTTTGACGGAAAATCGTTCTCGGCTATCGTTAATTACCTCCTCTTCAGCCACGGAATCGCTGACCCGTATATGTGTCTTGCAGACTTCGACAGCTATGTTTCAACTCAGCTTGCCGTTGATAAGCTCTATCAAAATAAGACCGAGTGGAACAAAAAATGTCTCGTAAATATCGCGAAAGCAGGATTTTTTGCCGCTGACAGAAGTATCGGCGAATATGCAGAAAATATCTGGCACCTTAATCAAGTAAAATAATAACTTCACGTTTTTCCGCTCCTCTCTTGGGGAGCGGAAATATCAAAAGGCTAAAAATGGAAATCTTAAACCGTCGCCTCTCGTTCAAGAAGGGCGAAAAAATATATATCGCCGTGAATGGCGAATGTGAAGCTCCTCGTTTTGCGCTATGGAACGACGACGGCCACATTCTCGACAAAACCCCAACGCGCGAAAACGGCAGATTGACCGTCGAGCTCGACGGACTTGACGTTGGGTTATATTTCTTTTTCATCGGCGACGATTCAAACAACGTGAGCGAGCAGTTCACGATCTACGATAACATCTATTCCGCGCCTGAGTTTCTTAACGATGGAGCGATCTATCATATTTTTGTTGACAGATTCAGAAAAGGCGGAAGCTTTATCCCGCGCGACGACTCGGTATATCGCGACGATTGGCACGATGCGATCCCGATGTTCCCCGAAAAGCCGGGTGATCCAATTGCAAACAACGAATTTTTCGGCGGCACACTATACGGCGTTGTCGAAAAACTCGACTACATACAAAGCCTCGGGGTGAAATGTATCTACCTCAGCCCCATTTTCGAGGCATATTCGAACCACAAATACGATACGGGCGATTATATGAAGGTCGATGAGGCGTTCGGCGGTGACGAAGCGTTGCAGCTTCTCATTGACGAAGCAAAAAAACGCGGCATCGGAATAATGCTCGACGGAGTTTTTAACCATACAGGCGATAACAGCATATATTTTAACAGATACGGAAGATACGACACCGTCGGCGCTTATGCATCAACGGATTCGCCGTATTATGATTGGTATTTCTTCGAGGAGCACCCCGACAAGTATGAATGCTGGTGGGGTGTGAAGATATTGCCGAAGATACGCCCGGTCGAAGCGTTCCGCAGATATATCTGTGAGGATGTGCTCGAGAAATATTGTAAAATGGGCGTTATGGGCTGGCGACTCGACGTAGTTGACGAGCTCGACGACGAGTTTTTATGCCGTATCGCAAAAACTGTGAAAAAATACGGCTGTTACCTGCTCGGCGAAGTCTGGGAGGACGGTTCGAACAAGATAGCATACGGAAAAAGGCGCAACTATTTCCACGGAAAACAGCTCGACGGCGTTATGAACTATCCGCTTCGTGAGGGATTGATCGACTATCTGATATGGAAGAATAGCGACCTGATCAAAAATACGGCAAAAACGCTTATTCTCCACTATCCGCCCGATGCCGAGCGTTACACGATGTCGGTGCTCGGAACACACGACACGGAACGCATCTTGACAGTCCTTGGCGGTGAGTTCAGCGGTGATAAGACAAACAAAGAGCTGTCCACGCTCAAAATGACAGAAAAAGAACGTGAGTTTGGTAAAAAGCTATTAAAATGCGGATATCTGATACTCTATTCGCTGTTCGGCACACCTTGTATCTACTACGGAGACGAGGCGGGGCTCGAGGGATATCGCGATCCGTTTAACAGACGACCGTACCCTTGGGGCAGAGAGGAAAAAGACCTCCAAAACCACGTCAAAAAGCTCGGAGAATTGAGAACGAAGGGTGTCTTTAGCGGTGAAACGGAGCTTCTTGAGTCGGAAAATAACGATTTTTGCTACAAAAAAGGCGAAACGCTTATAATCACTAATATGAAGGACTCCGAAAAAGAGTATCAACTCGACGGAAAATATATCGATCTACTCGACGAAACGACCTACGATGGCAAGGTAACTGTGCCTGCCTATAGCGGAAGATGTCTTGTCAGATGGAAATGGAGCAACTAATATGACTGAATATGCAAAACAAATTTCGTGCGATGCGCGTAAATTAGGAATAAAAGAAGGCGACGTTGTACTCGTCCACTCTTCGTTGAAGTCGCTCGGTGACAGAAACATCACACCGAAGGACGTTATCGACGGACTTCTCGACTGTCTCGGCGAAAGCGGAACGCTTGTTTTCCCGACACTCAGCTATGAGGAATGCGGAAAACATAACACGACGTTCGACTACCACAAAACACCCTGCTGTGTCGGTGCTATCCCCGAATACTTCAGAACAAGTATCGAGGGTGCGGTTCGCTCACTTTGTCCGACCCACTCGTGCGCCGCTATCGGTAAATATGCGGAACATATAACAAAAGACCACCACAAGGATACAACGCCCTGCGGGGCGAATTCGCCGTTTCGCCGCGTTTTTGAGCTCGGCGGGAAGATACTTTTCATCGGTTGCGGTAACAACTGCAACACATCGATGCACGCTGTCGAGGAGCTTGTCGAACCCGACTACCTATATGGCGAAAGTGTTGAATACGACCTCATCGACAAAGACGGAAGCATTAAAAAGATGAATTGCCGCTCCCATGGATTTAAAGGTGTTGCACAATGCTACTACCGTGCCGCCCCGCTTCTTGACGGTGACGAATATAAGAACGGCTTCATCTTGAAAGCCGAGTGCCATCTCCTTGATGCAAGAGCGCTTTGGACAAAGGCAGAGAAAAAATACAGAGAAGACAACCACTATTTCATCGACCATATATAAGGATAGGTTTTATCGCAATGATCAGGAAAGCCAAGACCGTTTTTGAAATGTTCGACGTTTCGGGAAACGTAAAACGAATCGAAAAAATGAAAAGCGGAATCATTAATGACACGTTTCATGTTATGACTGAACGTGACGGTAGGATAAAAGAATATACGCTCCAGCGTATAAACGGTAACGTATTCAAAAACCCTGCCCAAATAATCGACAATATTGAGCGAATTACTCTGCATTTGAAAATGAAGATGGAAGCTCGCGGTCAAGAAACGGAAAACAGACTTTTAACACCGATCCATCTGAAAAGCGGCGAGAATTTTTTCCGCGACGAGATCGGATCGTTTTGGAGACTTTACCCATACATAGATAAATCGGTATGCTACAACACTGTCGACACGCCCGAGATAATGAAAATGATCGGAAAAGCGTTCGGAGAGTTCCAATATCTGCTTGCGGATTTCCCTGCGGAAACGTTATATACAACTATCCCCGATTTCCACAACACGAAAAAGCGATTTTTCTCGCTCTACGATGCTTGGCGTGAAAACTCCGCCGGTAGAGCTAACGCGGCAACAGGCGCGTTGCTCGGCGCATTGAAAGAGAAAGAAAAGCTGGCGTTCAAGCTTCAAAATATGCTCGAAGCAGGTGAATTGCCGCTGAGAGTTACCCACAACGACACCAAATCCAACAACGTATTGCTCGACGAGATCACTAACGAACCCGTATCAGTTATCGACCTTGATACAGTTATGCCCGGTCTTTCCGTCCACGATTTCGGCGATGCGGTTCGTTACGGCGCAAACATGGGCGCGGAGGACGAGGTCAACCTCTCGAAAGTCTCGCTCGACCTTGAAATGTACGAGGCGTTCGCAGCAGGATTTATACCCGAGCTTGAGAACGGACTCAGCGACGTTGAGCTTGAGAATATGTCGCTCGGCGCGATCACGATGACGCTTGAGCTTGCCGCTCGGTTTTTGACCGACTATCTCAACGGCGACGTATATTTCAAAACAAAGTACCCCGAGCATAACTTCGTGCGCACAAAAGCGCAGCTCACACTCGCAGAAGATATGATCGAAAAATTTGATAAAATGCAAGCGATCATTAACAAATATAGAAAATAATCGATTTTTTTCAAAAAAACGGCGAAAAAGTAACAAAATTATTAACTTTTTGCGCCAAAACCGAAGAAAATTTCAAAAGAACTGTTGACAACACGAGCGCCACCGTGTATAATGAAAATTGAAAGTTGACATTCTATTATGACGAAAAATGAAAATGTATCGTTATGCTCACACGAAAGTGAAAAAGAGTTAATAACTTTGGCGAAAAACGGCAACGCCGATGCGTTCGAGCGATTGCTTTTTGACTACAAAAATTACGTTGGATATATCGTTGATACCGTCTGTTGGGGTATTGACGGATATCGTGAAGATTTTATGCAAGAAGGGTTTTTAGGGCTCTTTCGAGCAGTGAAAACTTATGATGGTTTATCTTCCTCGTTTTCGACATACGCCTTTCAATGTATAAAGAATACCGTGATAACAGCGAAGCGAAAGCTTGACCGAGTACCGATCTCGACTGAGATTGAGGATATCGGCAGTCCTTCGGCTGAGGAGATCGTGCTTGACCGCGAGTCTACCGATCTGCTCTACGAACGAATGACGAGTGGGCTTTCCGCGTTTGAGCGCGAAGTGATCGACCTATACGTCCTTGGGCTTCGCACGTCGGAGATTGCGGTGCGCGTGAAGAAGGAAAAGAAAAGTGTTGACAATGCGTTGCTCCGAGCGAAGCGGAAGCTTGGTGGTAACTGACTCATAATATAACCCTATAAGGTTGTATAATAAAATAACACGATGCGAGGAAATTAAGCATGTACGAAGACAAGAAATTGATTTGCAAGGATTGCGGAGAGGAGTTTGTGTTTACCGCAGGCGAGCAAGAGTTCTACGCTGAAAAAGGCTTCCAAAACGAGCCTCAAAGATGCAGAAACTGCCGTCAAGCAAGAAAAAATGCAGGTAAACCCGCAAAAGAAGCGAAAGAGCTTTTCACAGCTACTTGCGCTAACTGCGGAAAGGAAGCGAAGATCCCCTTCCAACCTTCTAACGATAGACCCGTATATTGCAGCGAATGCTTTGCTGCTATGAAAAACAACTAATTTGTTTATCAGCTTTAAAAGAGGCTTCTGTTTGGAAGCCTCTTTTGAATTGCTCGAAACGGCTGCAGAACCAAAGAATTATAAGTTTTACTCGATTTTCTTCAAAAAATCGTGCGGGTCAAGGGGCGCATAGCCCCTTGGATATAACAGCAAAGAGCTGCTTCGGCTCTGCAACCATATACAACCAAG
>JAZRTU010000199.1:0-3797 GCA_045652185.1 Eubacteriales bacterium
AGGTAAAGTCAGAGCCTTTCGGCACGATGAATGAATAATAGAGATATGGTGTTTTGTTGAGGTCAACCTTTAGTCCGAGGTTATTCGCCGTTTCCGCCGTTCCTGTTATTAACGGGTAAGTTTCGCCGAGATTGAATAATGCGAGCAGGTCAACTTTATTCTCCACAACGGGAGAAAGCTTTGCGCAATGCTCGTGGTATTTCGTTTCGTGGGATGCGGCCGGGCCATAGGTGACGTTCTTCGGCCACACGAACTCGGGGACCTCAAGCTGTGATTCGGTTATCGAAAATGGTTCTGAAAAAGCGTTGTTAACAGACTCTATCGCAACAGATTTCATATAATCGCTGAGTCCCGAGGGGGCAAATTTGATTTTGGAGATATCTGCGCCCGTTACTGCTTTGAAAAACGTTAGTCCCGCGATATATCTTCCGAGGTTCATTGTTAGGTGGTAGCTATCTCTTGTTAAGAGTCCGACTGATGCTGTTCTTGCGTTTTGGATAGCTGTTCCCGTCGGGGACACGATATCGATGCCTTCTGTGTTTTTCACGAGAGTTTTTGTCAAGTTCGCCACAGCGTTATAATATTTTATTTGGTCGTTTCCGAAGGCGATCATTTCTTCGTGGGAATTCTTTTCGCCCACCCAAGTCATATTGAACGCTATTTTTGTTTCAGCGCCAACGTTATCGCGGATAAATTTTACAAGCGCGGGCAAGTCGGTATATGATTTTTCTTCGGTGTATCGGCTTCCGTCGTTCGTTCCGTGTTGGATGGATATTACATCCCAATCCTCGCTTTTGAGGGTGGTCAAGATATCGTGACCTTTCGTGCTTTTCCAACCGCTTCCGCTATTTTGAAAATACTCATATTGTTTTACATTGTTGGTTGCGTTATAATAGTGCTTTTTTATCGAGCAGCCGCCGATATAGAGGTTTCCGAGCTTCACCGTTTTCACGCCGAGGCTTTTTGCTATCGATGCAACGTGCTCGATGGTGTCGACGGAAAAGCTGTTTCCGATACATAGTATCTTCAGCTCCGTCGGAACGTTATTATCTGTTGCATAGGTCGTCGGTAAGACGGAAAGAAGCAACATAAAGCTTATTATTGATGATATTATCCTTTTCATTTTTCACCTATTCTTCGTTAAATTCGGGGATGAACGATTCCGTCGCGCTTTCGGGTTCTTGGATGAATGCGTTTGTGACACCGAGTGAACGGGCAAATTCAACCACCTCGTTGTATTCATCCTCGGTTATTCTTCTGTTTATCTCTTCAGGTACGCTACCAAACGGAACGTATTGGCTCATTATACTTATATACACGCTGTCTCCATAGGTGGAATAGAGGTATTCGATCACTTTTTTGCTGTCCTCGGTATACGTTGGCAAAACGAGGTGGCGGACGACAGTTCCATATTTCAATAGTCCGTTTTTGACAAGCGGTGTTCCCGTTTGGCGTCGCATCTCGGAGATCGCTTTTGAGGCGACTTCAAAATAATCAGAACAATTCGAATATTTTTTCGATAGCTCCGAGGAATGATATTTCATATCGGGAAGATAGATATCGATGAGCCCATCGAGCTTTTTGAGTGTTTCTACGTGCTCGTAGCCACTGCTGTTCCATAAAAACGGTGATCTACATCCGCGCTTTTTCGCAAGTACGATCGACTCGGCAACCTTGTCGGTGTAGTGAGATGCAGTGACGAGGTTGATGTTGTGAACGCCCGATGCTTCAAGCGAGAGGTAGATTTCGGCAAGTTCATCAACCGAAACCGCTCGTCCAAGCTCACCGCGTGATATTTTTTTGTTTTGGCAAAAGACACAATGGAGCGAGCAACCGCTAAAAAAAACCGTTCCCGAGCCGTTTTCACCCGATATGAACGGCTCTTCCCAATAGTGCGGTGCGGCACGTCCTATTTTAATTTCAGCGCCCACACCGCAATATCCCGATTTTTCACGGCGGTCAATTGCACAATTTCGCGGACATAAAGTACATTTTTCCATAACTATATCAAATGTGACACTTAAATGTAAATAATTTAAGTGTCACTTGTAAATACTTTCTGTTAAATCTAATATCCTACCCTGCCGTTTATATACCGTAACGCGAGTTAAAGCTCACTTTACAACCGATATCCATCCCCGCCGTTTCGAACCGTTTCAACACTATAAAAAGTTGGAATAGGCGGAATACGGGTCAAGCCTCAGGCTTGCGGATCAAACGTCACGTTTGGGCGGAATACGGGTCAAGCCTCAGACTTGCGGATCAAACGTCACGTTTGCGGGTCAAGTGTCACGCTTGTGTGCTTTCTCACTAACAAATTCACATCCCCGCCGTTTCGAACCGTTTCAATACTATTAAAAATCAGAATAGGCGGAATACGGATCAAACGTCACGTTTGTTAGAAGCCGACTTTTTGGTCAACAGTGCCTTCGAACGTGAAGTCTTCGTCGATGTCGAACGACCAGCGCGCGAGCGCGTCCCAGTGAGTTTCTGCGGGGATCTTCGTTGCAGAGTCATTGTTGTATATCGAGAAATAGAGTTTGTTGTGAGACGTGTTCATATCCCAGTAGCGCGTATAGTAGGTAGAGGGGTTGAGCATCGATTCGTCGTAGATCTCTACTTCAAATTGGAATTGCGGGTTTTGGCTGCCCCAGATGTTGACCTTCATCGATTTGTTGTAATCGGAGAAGTTGTTGCCATATTGAGAAGTTCCGACAACAGGAGTTTGAGCGACCTTTTCTGTGCCGTCCATATTGGTGAACTTGATCATGTCACCATATTTCTTCGCTATCGGGAACATAGTCGTGTAGCCTATCTTTGCATAGGTATCTTTCACGAAATCAACGTTACACTCGAGGTAGATGTCGGGTCCGTTGAGCGTGTAGATACGTTCCATATTGACAAGCACGTCGTCTTCGCTGTTCATAACGTTTTCTGTTCCGCTATCGTAGATCTGTGTGTGCTCGATGATGCGAACACCCTTCATTTCGTGCTCTTGACCATCAGCAAGGTTGACCTCCTCGCCTGTTGTTGCATCGAAGAATTTGATGTCAACGAGGTGGTCGTTGCCGTGGTTACCGCCGCGGAACGTTGCGCTACCCGCGGTCTTACCGAAGATATACACGTTTTCGAAGTCAGTTGAGCCGCCGTCGAACGCGTGGGTCTTTCCGCCGGCATCGATATATTTCCAGTCGCCGATATTCCAAGTGCCCCAAGATTTGTGGATCAAAGAAAGCACGAGTCTTGCGCCGTCTGAATAGTAGTAGGTGAAATTGTAACGGTCAATACCGAATTTTTTAGCTTTAATAGTATTGTACTCGTCAAGCTTCGTTATTGTTTGGTAATATTCGTCGATGGTCATTTTTTCTTCCTCGCTTGTTTCGGTCGATGTCTCGTCGCTCGTTTCTGCGGAATTATCGGCAGGAAGGGACGATTCGGCGTCGCTCGTTGTGTCGTTCGGCGTGCAGCCTGCGAAAGTGCAAGCAAGCATCACAGTCGCAAGAAAGAAGAACAATAGCTTTTTCATAATTTGTTCGGTCCTTTCGGTCGTTTTTTACATTATATCATCTTTTTCGCCGTTTTGCAACAGTTTTCTTCGTGGCGCTTATTTATATAATAATAATGCCTTCGGCGACCTAAGGGAAACTTTCTATAGAAAGCTTTCCCTTAGGAATCCTTTCAAAGATTTTTTTAATTATTTTTTCGAGGAGACACCCTTGTTGCTTGCAAACAAGGGTGTTATTTTGTGGGTTTAAAAGGGCATCTCCTCGAAAAAATGGTTAGAAAAGATGCTTGAG
>JAZRTU010000200.1:0-3830 GCA_045652185.1 Eubacteriales bacterium
TTCGTGAAAACCCTTGAAATTACAATAGATAATTATCATTCCTTATAAAAAGAACCAAGCTTATCCCCAATAATAAGCTTGGTCTTTTGCTTTTATTTATCCTTCAAGGGTGTAAAGAACGAGTTTGTCTTCAGTCTGAAAGCTTCTCGAAAGAGAAGCTTTATTTTTTGTCCTGTTTTTCCAAATATGAACAAAAGTTTACAAAAAGTTTACAGTTTGTTCATATTTGCACCTTGACATATTTATTGAGAAAATGATAAAATACAGATGAAAGAAAATATATTATCGGAGGTATGAAAATGAAAAGAAAATTGATCTGCTTGTTTTTGCTTTTGCTTGCTTTTTCGTTGTTGCTTTCATCGTGCGATTTGCATAGTCATTCATTCACAGTGAATAATTACGATGACAATAATCATTACCGTGAGTGCGAGTGCGGTGAGCCGAATGTCGAAGCACACCAATATACCGCCGAGGTGATAAAAGAACCCACATGCAAGATTGAAGGAGAACAAAAATTAACGTGTACGATATGCTCGTACTCTAAAATCGAGCCCATTGAAAAAATAGAGCATACAATAGAAAGAACCGAAGCAGTCGAGCCGACTTGTATCAGCGACGGTAAAACAATGGGCGAACGCTGTTCCGTATGCTTTACAAGAATAACAAGCGTTAAGAAAATAGATCGACTTCCGCATAACTTCGTCGATAACGTCTGTACATCGTGCGGCACAAAAAAAGGAAGCGACGGACTTGAATATTCGGAATATAAAGGCATTCCGAATGCAGTTCAGGTAAGATATAGTGGCGGAGATCTGACCGAGATAGTTGTTCCCGAATATAACGAGGATGGAAAAAAGGTGGTTTCTGTCGGACGTTTTAATGGCTGGGAAATACTCAAAAAGGTAACACTTCCCGATACGATCGAGGAGATAAATCAGTATGCATTTTACGATTGTCATGTGCTTGAGGAGGTTGTTATCCCCGACAGTGTAACGCGTATCGGTGTCGAAGCATTTAAAAATTGTTATTTGTTAAAAAAGATCAATATTCCCGAAGGGGTAACAGTGATCAACGAATCCACCTTTGAAAATTGCTATGCATTGGAAAGTGTAGAAATAAAAGGTGAACTCACCGAAATCGGAACGGAAGCATTTAAGGATTGTGAGCTTTTGGAAGCGTTAGATATCCCCGAGACCACGATAGTGCACCACCCCGCATTCTCGAATTGCAGCTTCATAAAAAAAGTTGTTATCCCCGAGGGTACAACAACGATCAATCCGTCGGCATTCAAAGACTATATCGCACTTGAAGAGTTGATCTTGCCCGATAGCCTCCAAACTTTGCCGAATCTCGCGTTGGATACCTGCCCGAATTTAAAAACTGTTGTCCTCCCGCGAACAGTAGGCATAAGTCATCATCCAATCCGAATCTCACTGCCACTTGAGTTTTTCAAAAATTGCAAGAAATTAGAGTCAGTAACTCTTCCGGAAAATATTACATCAATTGACATAGGAACTTTTTCGGGTTGCACGTCATTAAAAACAATAGAGATTCCCGAAGGCGTAACTTCAATAAGCGGATACGCATTTTTGGATTGTACAAGTCTTGAAACAGTAATTCTTCCCGAAAGTTTGACGTTTATCGGAGGATTTGCATTTAAAAATAGCGCTCTCACCTCGATCGATATTCCCGAAAATGTAACAACAATTAACGAAGGCACATTTGAAGGCTGTGATTTTGAGGAATTTACGATTCCTGAAAAGATGATAGAGATTCCATCTTCATTGTTGCGTGATAACTCCAAGCTAAAGAAGGTCGTCCTGCACGATAAGGTCGTAACGATAGGATCTGGTGCATTCAGAGGCTGTCTTGCTCTTGAAGATATCAACATCCCCGAAAGCGTAAAAGTGATCGGCGGCGGTGCCTTCGCGGGAAGCGGAATAAAGAAGTTTGTCCTTCCGAAAACAATGACGACCGTTCCCTATAATTTGTTTGATGGTAGCGCTTTGACAGAAATAATACTCCACGAGAATGTGCGTTATTTTGATGAAGCGGCTTTTTCAGGCTCTAAATTAACTGAAGTGAAGATCCCGAAGCTTATCGAATCTTTAGGCAATTGGTATGGCGGCGAGTTTGAGGGCTGTAAAGAGTTGAAAAAAGTCACCTTCGAAGGTGATGCCGTTCATACAATTATTGACAATGCATTTTCGTACTCGGGATTGGAATCCTTCGTTTGTCCCGATAGCGTGACAAATTTGGGTGGATGGGCATTCCAAAAGTGCGAAGATCTCGAATACGTAATGCTATCGAAAAATTTAGAGCGGCTCGGCTTGTGCGCATTCAACGATTGCCCGAAGCTCGAGATACTGCATTATAACGGCACAGTAGAGGAGTTCTCTAAAGTTCGCGTGTCGTGGGGCGAGCTAACAGAATTTGAAGGAGATACAAGATATAAAGGCTCGATAACACAGGTACAATGCACCGACGGTATCTTTGAGCTTGTCCGCCCGGAACAATAAATAAGGAGGTATCATTATGAAAAAGATCATTCTTGCTGCATTAATGTTGATCGTATTGCTTTTGATGGCTTCGTGTACCCCAAAAGAAAAGCACGTTTGCACATTTTCACCTGAGATCGAATGTTCAGATGATGCCTTCTATCATAAATGCGAATGCGGTGAAACGAGCGAGCATATTCACGAGTGGGAAGAAACAGTCGTGAAAAAAGCTACCTGCGATGCCGACGGCGAATCAAAGCGTGAATGTAAGACCTGCGGTGCTACGGAAACGGCAGTGATCGAAAAATATTCCGAGCATAAACTAAAAGGCTATATCCAAATAAAACCCCAGTGTGAGTCAGAGGGAAAAGAACGGATATATTGTGAGTATTGTAATTATAGCGAGGTCAAAACTATTCCACCAACGGGTCATACGTTGGTAACACGCCAAGAGGTTGCCCCAACTTGTATAAAGACGGGAAGAAAAGAGTACCAAGAGTGCGTGAATTGTGATTATCATACCGCTTGTGAAGTGATCCCAACCGTTGACCATGAGTATGAAAACGGGAAATGTATCTCTTGCAGCGCGCCGGAACCGAGGGATTATATGAAGTTCGTGTATTATTATTTTACAGGCAATATCGGCGTGGAGTTCTCTAAGCCGTGTCCGACAGAGCTCGTTATTCCCAAATACACATATAATAGAGAGATGGTAACCTCTCTCGTACCGCTTGAATACTTCAATAATGTTGAAAAAATAGTTTTTGAGAATAAAGAATTGGAAACCCTATTTGCGCGGACATTCAAACAATGTACGAATCTTCGTGAAATAGAGCTTCCAAACGCAGTAGAGTTAGGTGAGCGTTGTTTTCAAGATTGCGATTCGCTCGTATCAATAAAACTTCCCGATTCGATAAATACATTGGGTGAATTCTGCTTTTTGGAATGCGATAAATTGAAAACAATAGAGTTCTCCAAAAATCTGAAAAACAATAAAAGCAAGTGCATTTGATCGCTGTTATGAGTTGCAAACGATAATTCTTCCCGATGGACTTGAAACGTTGGGCAATAGCGTTTTTAGCGGTTGCACAGGTCTTGTAAAGGCAGTTGTCCCCAACTCAATAATTGAAATGGGCGACGCAGTATTTTCAAGATGTACTTCACTTACCGATGTTCAGCTACCCGCATATATGCGTGTAGTGCCGTCATATACATTCAATGACTGCACCTCACTTGAGCAAGTAACGCTCCCCATAACCTCGCATCATCTCGAAGACGGCGTCTTTCGTGGCTGCACAAGCTTGAAAAATGTCACCTTGGGAAAAGATACCT
>JAZRTU010000201.1:0-1710 GCA_045652185.1 Eubacteriales bacterium
TAGACACTTCTCGTCAGCAAGAACGGTTTACCCAATTCCTCGCCCTCAAGTCGAAATCCGTTTTCGTCATGGATAAGCTTCATTTTGCCAATATCACGGAACTTTTCACCCTTGCAATGCAGTCTTTTTACAACGACCTCATCCTCAAAGCGATATTCTCCGCGTTCTATCTCGGCTTTCACGTTAGAGCGCTCCCAATTATACCAATCCGGAACATGGTTGAAATGATCCTCGCCGTTTTGGCAATGAAGTCGTCCGTATTCATCCATCTCCCATTTTTTGCCACATTCCTCGCACCAAAGAGAAGTGTTCTCGCTTCTCATCGAAAACTCTTTTTTACAATGCGGACATTGATAGAGTATTTTGTGAATATTATGTGCACGTTTTTTCGATTTTATTTTTATTTTGTTTTCATATTGCCATTTGTAATCGTCATAAACAAATGCCTCCTCGATACGCTTTTGTATCTCTTCAGCCGAAAGCGAAAGCGCTTCCTCTCTCGTGACGATCTGTTTATAAGTGCCTTCAACGCGAACGTTACGGTACGGATGTTTATTCCATTGAGGTGAACGAAGGAAATTTCCGTTCATATTCATAACAGCAACGGGACACTTTGCGACCTTAACGAGCATTCCGAGTCCATCGTCAAGCTGTTCGTTTATACCTGCAAGTGAGAAACGTGCCTCAGGGAAAATAGTACATATTCCTTTTTGCTTCTTTAAAACGGTGAGAATATGACGAACGACGGTTACGTCAGTTGTGAACTTTCGTTTATATATTCCTCCAACGCGGCGCATCAGCCAATCAAGGCCACACATTATCTCCATCGTTATGAGCCAATTAAGCTTTTTGGGGAAAGTCGCTTTGACCACCATCGCGAAATCAACAAACGAGGCGTGGTTAGATAAAAGGATAAAAGGCGCTTCCAAATTGTCGCAATTTATCTTTTCGACCTTCGCTCTTGCACCTATAAGCAAAGGTATTGAACCGATCCATTCAACCGGCATGAGCCACCAGCTTGGTCTATAGGGCTTTATCGAGGTATTGAATTTAGTATTATCAGTCATATCGGTATAAGTCCTCCGGTTAATTTGTTTGAATTATAAAATTTCATTATACTGAAGAATTATAACATAAATTTTCTTAACTGTCAACAAAAAACTGCTCGGACTGTATTCAGCCCAAGCAGCAACAAATTATCTTTCGATAAGATTTCCATCGATATAGACACTTTTAATATTAAATTCACTATCGAGAAGCACGATATCCGCGTGTTTTCCAACCTCAAGTGAACCGAACTCATCATCGATACTGATCGATCGCGCAGGATTTTCAGAGGTCATTTTTGCGATATTACAAATATCAACGCCCATCAAAAACAGGTTTTTCGCACCGTCATAAAGCGTTTTGCAGCTTCCCGCGATCGTTCCGTCGGCGAGGCGACACTCTCCGTTCACTACATATCTATCCTTGCCGGCGATATGATAAACTCCGTCGGGATATCCACTCATCACACCCGAATCACTGATAGCGCAAATTTTGTCCGCGCCTTTACAGCGGATAATTATCTCCATCGTCTCTCTCGATAGGTGGACAAGGTCGCATATCATCTCGCAAGTCACTCTATCATCGGTCAGCACAACGCCAAGCACTCCGACGTCGCGATGGCGAAACGGACGCATCGCGTTGAATATATGCGTTGCTCTATAT
>JAZRTU010000202.1:0-2384 GCA_045652185.1 Eubacteriales bacterium
TGAGAACCCCTTTTTTAGAAAAAAGGGGTTCTCATTAATCAATTTTTAAAGAATTTTTTGATAATATCTGCGCTTTTGACGAGTGTTTCGGGTGTACCCGCATAATATGCGGTAGGATGTTTGCCGACGAACTCACCAAAGCCCTTTTCATATGCATAATAGCGTTCTACATACGCTTCATCGTTATAGAATTGGTGGTCGATCTCCATCTCAAAGCCGATCTCTGTTTTTGATATCTTCTTGCCACCGATGATATTACCGTTTATGTCAAGCACCGCTTGTGCTTTCACGGATGCCGCGACGATCGGTATCTCATCAACGCGCGCCTTGTTAAAGAAGAACGACGGTTGGATTATCGCAACGTCAAAGATGTCTGTGAGGTTGAGCACGTGGCCGAGGTTTTTCGATGAGCCTGATGCTTCGTGGTAATAGGGGATCCAAAGCATCTTTTTGCCGAATGAATGGACTCGCTCTGACACGATTCGTTGAGCATACACAACGGGGTTATCAAAATCCTTTTTCGTAACGTCGAATTTCGTATATCCATAGGGGGTGATATCCTCGCCTGCATAATAGATTCCCTTCACGTTATTATCCCATATTTCCGACGGCACTGTGTTTTTTATCAAGTCAACAGTGTCTGCCCACGGTTCAGCGAAAAGATACGTCAGTGCGTGAAAATTTTCTGCCGACGGAACGGAAAACCAAAGCTCGACGTCTTTTTTCATTTTGGCGAGTCGCACTGCTGTTTCCGTCGCATCGTTAACGTAGTCGCGGACGTGGTAGTTTGGCGGGAGTCGATGGTCTGCGGTCGCGTGGTATTCGCCCTTTATTTTTTCAAAACGGCTTTCATCCTCAACTTTATCGGGAGTCATATTGTCGATGACCTCGTGGCTGAGCACCTCAACCTCTTCCCCATTTCTCAAAGTGAAACGGTTAAATGTTACGATCGGGATGAGCAATATTTCGTTCGTGACCTCGAGAATTCGCTTTAGCTCATCATCTGTCGGTTTATGGTATTTTGTGTGATTATATCCGTTATACGAGGTATAAAGCAAGACACCTTTTCTCATTGTTTTTTCTCCTTTATTGAATAATATATACATTTATGTGTTTTTTCTCTGTATTCTATCTCGTCGGTATAGTCCAGCCGTTCCATCGCGCATTTTTGCATCACACGAAGGCTCGCCTCGTTTTTCTCGAACGCGCCGCATTTTACCTCAGTAAATCCGTTCAAAAACAGGAACTGTATAACCGCGCGAAATGCTTCGGTGCAATATCCGTTTCCGTGGTATTTTGGGTGGAAGCAATACCCCATTTCGACAACTCCGTCCTTCATTTCGACGTCGTTAATGAAACCGATCACCGTTTCTCCGAGCCGAACGCCGAAAACGAATCTATCCTCGCGTTCGCTCAATTCCTTCAATCGTAAAAACAGCTTTTCTGCCGCCTCATCGTTCTCGAAATCGGGGAGCATATACGTCTGTTTTACCGTATCGTCGCGAATTATTTTCACGACGTCATCTTTATCCTCCGGTGTTATTTTCCCTACTGTCAGGCGTTTTGTTTTTATCTCACCGTTTTCCAAGAAGTCTCCGTAATACCAACCGATCTCGCCGTTTTTCTTCGCGATAATTCCGTCGCTTGCGCGATACACGAGTGTCATCTCGTTGCCCTGTTCAACTGCTAAAAGTCTATCGCTATAATCGGAGCAATATACATCGTCATAAATATAGTCGGTCGGTACTTTAAGGCGTTTTTTCGTGCGATCATGCTCGATCAACGTATATTTCTCGCCTTTCTCAAGAACCGTAACCTTTCGATCGATCCAGCATATATGTATTCCGTCACCGCTTCCCTCTTGGTAGCCGAGCGCAGTTATCTCGCTCAGCTCGTCATAGTATACGTTATATATATCGTCGATATCACAATTGATATTCGGGATAACGAGCAAATTGAGCTGACCTTCTTTTTTTATTCCGCAACCGCCATCGATCGAGATAATCTTTTTTTCCTTATTTATTATCGGCGACAGCTGTTGTTTTTTCGAGTTATACAACGAAACAGGCCAATGGCCAACGACAACGTATTTATCGAACACGTGCGGTGTTTTATCCATAAACGCATCATATTTCGTCATTGAATAAAACGATGAATTTTGGTTATCATCAAACTTACGTTCAATTAGTCCGCCGTGGACAAAAATGAAATTTTGTGTTTCTATCGCTGTTGGCAACTCGGCGAGAAAATCAAATTCATTTTTGAAGTGGGTTATAATATCTTTTTTCGCGTTCAGAACATCTTCCGCTGAATTCAATTCATAACCGCATTCTGCCGCAAGCTCCTCGTAAAAGCTCGTTCCCTTCCACTCGCGCATACTGATA
>JAZRTU010000203.1:0-3684 GCA_045652185.1 Eubacteriales bacterium
ATTTAAAAAATATTTGTAACTACTTGCTATTTTGGTAAAAAGTTAGTATAATAGTTAAAGAAATAATCGTTGAGGTATATTTTATGAAACTTGGTATAATCGCGGGCCACGATCCCGCGGGAATAAAATACGTTCGTGACCTCGGATTGGGGTATGCCGAATTTGACGTTAACGGCGACGATATCGGTTATCTTACAGCCCCTGAAAAATCCGATGCAGTGCTTGCGGCAATGAAAGAATATGACGTAAAGCTCGGCGCTGTCGGTAGATGGGGAAGAAATCGTATCAATAACGACGGAACTATATGCGAAAAGGAAAGACAAGATGAGTATGACCTCATCGACCTTTGCAAAAAGCTCGATTGTCCCGTTTACATATGTGGGATCAATTACGTTGAAGGACTTTCTTTCTACGAAAATATTACCGCTGCAATAAATTATATCCGCTCGCTCATCGACTATGCAGACGGAAAAGTTAAAATTTGCACCTATAATTGCCATTGGAATAGCTATCTTGATACCCCGAAAGCTTGGGAGCTTGTCCATGAACATTTGAAGGAACTCGGAATAAAATTCGATCCGTCGCATTCTATCAACGGTGGACGCGACTATGTTCGTGAAATGGTTGATTGGGGCGATAGATTCTACCACGTTCACCTTAAGGGTACGATCAACGTAGACGGTATCCACGTTGACGATCCTCCTGCAGGAATGGATATGATAAATTGGGGAATGTTTATGTCTATTTTGAGAGCGAAAAAGTATGACGGAATGCTCTCGATAGAACCCCATTCAGCAACTTGGACAGGCGAACTTGGAGATAAAGGAGTCCGCTTCACAATAAAATATTTCAAAAAACTGCTTTTTGAAGAATAATGGGACTTTTCAAAAACAGAAAACCGCCTAAGGATACCAATAGCGTCAAGTTCAAGCGCTATATGGCGAAAAAATTGGACGGAAAACACCTCACCTGTGTTCTTGAGCGTGAGGATAATGACGAGCGTGTTATCGGAAGGGAAGGGTTCATCTGCTTGAAGGGCGATGAGTTGCTTGTCGTCGCGTTTGGAAAAGAGGATACCCTCTTTCGCGCGAAGATCGATACGTTGAACGCTTGGGAGTTTATGTCGCTAAACGGCGTCGTGTTGACAGCATTTGATCTGGAAAACGGACGCGAACGAACCGTCTTGGCGTACTACAGTTACCATGTAAATATTAAATAAAATAAATTTTCAATTATGTTGAAGGAGAACAAAAATGATAATAGGCGCTAATGATAAGGTAAGAGTTGGTATTATCGGTTGCGGCGGTATCGCAAACGGAAAACACCTCCCCTCATTGAAACAAGTTGCTGACGTTGAAATGGTTGCTTTCTGTGACCTCATCATCGAAAAAGCTGAAAAAGCAGCGAAGCAATACGGTACACCTGATGCAAAGGTTTATACCGACTACAAAGAATTGCTCGAAGACAAAACTATCGACGTAGTTCACGTGCTCACACCTAACAGAAGCCATAGCTTCATTACAGTTGATGCATTGGAAGCGGGAAAACACGTAATGTGCGAAAAACCGATGGCAATCAACTCCGAAGAAGCAAAGAAAATGCTCGATGCTGCAAAACGTACAGGCAAAACTCTTACGATCGGTTACCAAAACCGTCAAAGAGCTGATTCCTTGTTCGTTAAGAACGAAGTGGCTGCAGGTACACTCGGTGATATCTACTATGCAAAAGCAACAGCTCTCAGAAGACGCGAAGTTCCTACATGGGGCGTGTTCTTGAACGAGTATGAGCAAGGCGGCGGTCCCCTTATCGATATCGGAACGCACGCTCTCGACCTCACACTTTGGACAATGGATAACTACAAACCGAAATATTGTGTAGGTACAACATATAAAAAATTGAAAAACGAAGTTCCGAGCGGTAACGCTTGGGGCGAATGGGATCCCGAAAAATTCACAGTAGAAGATTCCGCATTCGGATTTATCGTAATGGAAAACGGAGCAACTATCGTTCTCGAATCCAGCTGGGCTCTCAATATCCTTGATCCGAGAGAAGCAGTAACAACACTCTGCGGAACAAAAGCAGGTATCGATATGAACCAAGGCGTACGTATCAACGGTATCAAACAAGGAAGAAGATATACTCAAAACATCGACTTCGGTAGCGGCGGCGCGGCATATTACCAAGGTGCAGGCAGCAGCGATCCCGGTGTGCTTGAAGCATATCAATGGATCAACGCATTGAAGAACAACACAACTCCTTGCGTAACTCCTGAACAAGCATATACAGTATCTCTCATCCTTGAGGGAATCTATAAGAGCGCTGAAAGCGGAAAACCCACTTACTTTGACCTCTAAAAAACAAATGAGCTTTGCGTGTTGAGCGCAAAGCTCAAATTATAGATTTGAAAGGAAAAACTATGAATATAGGTGTAATAACAGTCCTTTTCGGCGATCGTCCTCTTGGCGAAGCATTGGACTATATAAAAAGTCTCGGCGTAACACATCTTGAAATAGGCGGCGGCGGATATCCGGGAAGCGCACATTGCGTTGCAACGGAGCTCGTTAAGGATAAAGCAAAAAGAGATGCGTTTATAAACGAAATAAAGAGCAGAGGAATGACTCTCAACGCTCTTTCCGCGCACGGAAACCCCGTTCATCCCGATAAAGAGATCGCGAAAAAATTCCACGAGGAATTCGAAGCAACAGTCGAGCTCGCGGGAATGCTTGGTATTGATAAAATAATCGGATTTTCCGGTTGCCCGGGTGACCATGAAGGCGCAAAATATCCGAACTGGTGTACTTGCGCTTGGCCCGATGATTACCTCAAAATACTTGATTGGCAATGGAACGAGGTCCTCATTCCATATTGGATAAAAGAAACCGAGTTTATGAAGAAAAACGGTGTAAATAAATTTGCTATCGAAATGCACCCGGGTTTTTGCGTATATAACCCCGAAACGTTGATGAAACTCAGAAACGCTGTCGGCGACGTGATCGGCGCAAACTTTGACCCTTCCCACCTTATCTGGCAAGGCATCGAACCCGTAGCGGCTATCCGTTACCTCGGAAAAGCCATCTACCACGTTCATGCAAAGGATACTAAGGTAGATAAATATAATACAGCTATCAACGGCGTGCTTGATACTAAGCACTACTCCGACGAGATCAACCGTTCTTGGGTGTTCAGAAGCGTTGGATATGGAAATGATATGCAATATTGGCGCGACCTTATCTCTAACCTCCGTCTCGTTGGATATGATGACGTTCTTTCCATCGAACACGAGGATAGCATAATGACTAACAAAGAAGGTCTCGAAAAAGCAGTTGCATTTTTGAAGGATGCAAATATCGTTGAACCGAAACCTACAGGAATGCATTGGGCATAAGAAAGGCAAAAAATGAAAGCAATAATCGAAATGGAAAATGGCGGAAAAATGACCTTGGAGCTTTACCCCGAGGTTGCGCCGATAACAGTTGAAAACTTCAAAAGCTTGGCAGACAAAGGCTTTTATAACGGACTCATCTTCCACAGAGTTATCGAAGGCTTTATGATCCAAGGCGGATGCCCCAAAGGTGTAGGAACGGGCGGACCGGGATATACAATTAAAGGTGAATTTCTCGTCAACGGTGTTCCCAACGAGCTAAAGCACAAAAGAGGTGTGATCTAAGTCGGAGGCCAAGCGGT